>CABSNH010000062.1 GCA_902478985.1 uncultured Collinsella sp. | reverse complement strand
ACGGCACGCCCAGCTCGATCAGCTGGCGGCGCAGCTCGTCGGTGTTGACGAGGGTGCCGTTGTGCGCGAGCGCGATAATGACGCTATTGATGGTAGAGAGGTGCGGCTGAGAGGCTTCCCAGCTCTTGGCGCCGGCGGTGCCGTAGCGCACATGGCCCACGGCCAGCTGACCGGAGAGCGTCGACAAGTCGGCATTGGAGAACACGCGGTCGAGCAGGCCCAGGTCCTTGCGGACCATAACTGTGCCGCCGTCACCCACGGCGATTCCCGCCGATTCCTGGCCGCGATGCTGCAACGCGCGCAGACCAAAGTACGTCAGCCGAGCCACATCGCGATCGGGTGCCCACACACCAAAGATGCCGCATTCCTCATGCAGCTGGTCGGAGTCCGGATCATACGTCGACATGGTCGTCACCTGTCCCGTGGCACGCTCGGCCGCGCGGATGGTTTCTTGAGACATGGCATCCCCTCAGAGCCTCGTTATTTGGCGTTACCCGCCCTATTATACGCACGGTAAGACAAGCACTCCCGCGCATGAGCAGCGCTTTTTAAAAGCCCACCGAGCTAATAATCCGTTTTGCGGCCAAACATTTTATTGGGGAACCCGCCCGCGCGCTCAACGATCCCGTATGCTTCCGTCGCGACGCGTCCCGGCGACCGTTAGGGCTTACATTGCTGCAATTGGGACGTTCGTCCTGTCTTTTAGCAGGTCGGCGGCGTATCCTTGTAGCCTAGGACAAAACGAGAAAGGTTCTGTATGGATCGAAACGAACTCGACCCCAGCGTCCCCAGCGCCACGGAGGTCAAGAAGATCCCCCTCATCATTAAGGTGTACGCCGTCCTGTGCATCCTGTCCGGCGTGGGTACGCTCCCGTCGGTCGCCGCCTTTATGTGGCAGGTCATCACCGCACTCATCAACGGCAACGCCGCCGCCAAGCTCGGCGACAACACGCTCGTCGCGGTTGGACTCATCGTCGCCGGCATCATGCTCTCGGCGGCGAGCGCGGTCATCTTAATCATCTTCGGCCTGGACCTTATCAAGAACCAGCGCCGCAACGCCGCGCGCCTGTCCTATATCCTTATCGCATTTACCGTCGTCGAGCTTTTGGTCGACGTGATGCTCCAGGGTATCGGGCCGTTCTTGCTGCGCCCCGCCATCCAGCTCGGCATCCTCGTTGCGCTTTCGGCCACCGTTGACCCCACGCTTCGTCAGGAGCGCGAGCTGCAGCGCCGCCTGCAGGAAATGCTCGATCGCGACGCCGCCGCCGAGGGCATGCTCGGCCGCGATGAGACCGGCGAAGGCTACATCAAGCTCAACTACTTCAACCTGTTCTGGGTATTCCTCGTCTGCTGCGTGCTCGGCCTGATTGCCGAGGACATCTGGCACATGACGGTCGACGACCCAGGCGTCTACCAGGACCGCGCCGGCATGCTGTTCGGTCCCTTCAGCCCCATCTATGGCTTTGGCGCCGTACTCATGACCATGGTGCTCAACCGCTTCTATAAAAAGAACCCCATCATCATTTTCCTGGTAAGCGCTGTGCTCGGCGCGAGCTTTGAGGTGTTCGTGGGCTGGTTTATGCAGACCTCATTTGGCGTGGTCTCGTGGAGCTACTCGCACATGAAGCTGTTCGGCATGCCCGACCCACTCGCCGTCCTTACGGGCGGACGCACCTGCACGGGCTTTGCCTGCCTGTGGGGCCTGGGTGGCCTTATCTGGATCAAGTTGCTGCTGCCGAGGCTGCTCAAGCTCATCAACATGATTCCGTGGAAGAGCCGCTACTCGGCTACCGTCATCTTTACCGTCATTATGCTGGTCGACGGCGTCATGACGCTGCAGTCGCTCGACTACTGGTACCAGCGCGTCAACGGCACGGAGCCGGATATTCCCGTCGCGCAGTTCTACGGCAAGTATTTCGATAATGAATACATGGAAAATCGCTTCCAGAGCATGACCATGAGCCCCAAGGACGCCACACGCGTATAGCGCTGGCGCTGCTGCAAGTCGGTTCCAACGGACAATTAAGCCCGCTGGCAGTTCAATCTAACTGCCAGCGGGCTCTTGCTACAGATGGGCTCGAATCGATCGCAAAGCCCTATGCCTCGCGCTCTACCTCGTTCACGCATTCATTCTTGATGGTGCCGACAAGCGACTGCAGGGCATCGACCACGTGCGGACGAGTGTCTCCGCCAATGAGCACGAGCATGATATCGTCGCCCACGGAAAGCTCGCCGCTCGCCAGCCACACGCGCACATAGCCGATGCCGGGCATCGCGCGCGTGGCTTCGATAGCAGACCGCACCTTTTCGGCGTCGTAGTCAAAGACCATGCCGCCCACCTTGTGGCCCGGCGCCACGCCACCGGTCTCAACTCCGCGCACCTCGGCCTTGGGCGTCGCACGCACCACACCGTTATGCGTCAGATACATACCGCACGCAGGCGCCGACGAATCGGCTTTGGCCTCGCGCAGCCAAGCATCAATCGAAGGCATCGTTTTGCCATTCTCGAGCATCATTTCCTCCTTTTACCGTCATCGAGCAGCTCATTTGGGACGGGGCTCTTTTAGCTACTCTTAACAATCTATTCCTCGACCGGCGTGAGCACCATGACGGCGCGCGTATTGCTAAATGACAGCGAGCGACAGGTCACGAGCGTCACGACCTTGGTTGCCGAGGCAGCGCGATCGCCTGCATCACTCGCCACTGCCGAAGCACCGTCGAGCATCTCGGACAGGTAGTTCTTGAGCCCGTCGTCACCCTCAAAATTAGGCGTGCGCGCCTTGGCATACGTATCCTCGACGACCTTGGTCGCCAGCGGTCGCAGCTTATACGTTGCATCGCGCGTGATGTAATACACGTACTCGATGCTATCGAATGTCGCTTGGTCGGTGGTGTCCGAAATCACGTTGAACATCGACCCGTCATTCATGTGGTGGCCGTAGATCGTGGTCTGCTGGTCAACCATTCCCGGCGCGGTGTCATCGCTATCCAGGAAAATGGCCCCGGACGCATTGGCCGTACCGTCGAACAGCGTGTTGAGGTATTTGGAGTTGTTGTTGGTCTGCACCACGGGATAGTTGATGTTGGTTCCCGGCACGTAAATCCAACCCACAATCTCGGGGTTTGTCTGAGCAAGCGCATCGAAGTCGATAATCGGCACGCCGCTGGCGTCCTTATCGCTTACATATTGCTTCTCGATTTTCTGGTATGAATCGCTCGCCTGCTTATAGCCAATCTGAGCATTGATAAAGATGGCGGCGGCGGCGACAATCAGACCGATGCCCACGATGATGAGCAGAATGGGGATGATGGAGCGGCGTTTCTTGCGCGGCGGCTCGGTGTAGCTGGACGGAGCGCCGCTCGGCTGCCTCGTCGTCCGGGTCTGCTTCTTTGCCGTGCCATATGACGAGGGGCGATACGCAGCCGGCGTATCCTGACGGCGATGGGACGTCGGCGTTACGGGGCGCGGCGCACGAGCCTGTTGAGGAGAGGATGCCCGACCCTGCTGCATGGAGCGGGCCGATCCCGACTTGGATGGATCGGGGATCTGAGAAGCCGAGAAACGTTTTCCCTGATAGTCGGACATGACTCTCCCTATGATTACAGCGGAATGGCAAGCCGCTTAGGCGTCGGCCATCTCCTGCTTCATTTTCTCGATAACCTTGCGGTACTCGGGGTCGCAAGCACCCAGAATCTGCGTGGCATAGATGGCGGCGTTCTTGGCGCCGTTGATGGCAACGCAGGCCACGGGCACGCCCGAAGGCATCTGCACCATCGACAGCAGCGAGTCCATACCGCCCAGGTCACTCGTCTTCATAGGCACGCCGATAACCGGCAGCGGCGTAAAGGCAGCCACGACACCACCCAGGTGAGCGGCCTTGCCGGCGGCAGCGATAATTACTTTGATACCGCGATCGGCAGCAGTCGAGGCCCACTCGTGAACCTTCGCCGGCGTGCGGTGTGCGCTCGCAATGACGAGCTCATAGGGCACACCAAGCGCCTCGAGCTCGGCGGTGCAGCCTTCCATAACGCCCAGATCGGACTTGGAACCCATGATGATCCCGACAACCGGCTTTTGATCTGCCATAAACAAAGACCTCCTGTTGAGAGCGGCGACGCGGCGGATCCGCGACCCTTAACTACTGAGAGTAGTATAGCTGCTCCCGTCCCTGCGGTCTTTGTGGTGGCGGCTGAGCCTTTCCCTCGGGAACTGGGCTTCGCGAAGTTTCCCGAGGGAAAGGCTCAGCCGCCACCCTGCGACCTACCGGGAATTGCTATGACGTACGTTGGCTGAAATATTAACGTGGGATTCGCCGTTCGAACGAACGGCGGATCCCACACTCACTTTTTATTCAGCCCTAGTTATCGCGCAAAGCCCCTTCTGCAGCACACGGTGCACCCGAGTCACCGCAGGCCGGGGCGGAGGTGGTCGATTTTCCCACTGAGCGACTCTGCTTGCAGCCGGAGCGAAGAGGGAAACTCGGCCCCCTCCGCCCCGGCCGGCCAGGTCAACTACACCGTGTGCTGCGGCAGGTCCTGCAGGGCGATGACGTCCATGCCCATGTCGTTGGCGCTGCCGTGACCCTGCTGGTCCTCACGCACCGCCTCGATGGCGCTCACGTACGTGTTAGCGGCAGACATCGCGGTCACGCAGGTCACGCCGCGACGCACGGCCTCGGTACGCAACAGATAACCGTCGCCGCGCGAGCCCGGGCCGTACGGCGTATTGATGATCACCGCGATCTTGCCATCGGCGATGAGGTCGCCGATGTTGGGGCGCTCGGCGTCGTGCGGGCCGCTGATTTTTTCCACGACCTCGCATGTCACGTTACCTCCGCGCAGCACGCGCGCCGTACCCTCGGTAGAGCAGATGTCAAAGCCCAGGTAGCGCAGGATGCGGGCGACCGAAAGGATGTGACGCTTGTCGCGGTCGCACACGCTAATGAACACCTTGCCGCAACTCGGATCGGGCAGCTTGTAGTCGATCGCCAGCTGCGTCTTGGCGTATGCCTCGGGATAGCTCTTGGCGATACCCATGACCTCGCCCGTCGACTTCATCTCGGGCCCCAGGATAACGTCGGCTCCCGGGAAACGACCCCAGGGCATGACGGCTTCCTTCATGCAGAACCAGTCCAGCTGGCGCTCGTCACTCGGCAGGCCCAGGCTCGCGATGGAATCGCCCGCCATGATACGCGCCGCACACTTGGCCAGCGGCACGCCGGTGGCCTTGGAGATGAACGGCACGGTACGGCTGGCACGCGGGTTGGCCTCGATCACGTAGACGGTCTCGCCCTTGATGGCATACTGCACGTTTACCAGGCCGCGGACTCCCAGCGCCATCGCGATGCGGCGCGTGGTCTCGCGGAGCTTCGCCTGCAGGCTCTCGCTAAAGCTGAACGGCGGAATGCAGGTCGCAGAGTCGCCGGAGTGGATACCCGCCTCCTCGATATGCTCCAAGATACCGCCGATATAGACCTCCTCGCCGTCGCACAGGGCGTCGACATCGGACTCGATTGCACCCTCCAGGAAGCGATCAAGATACACCGGGTAGTCGGGGCTAATGCGCGCAGCCTCGGCCATGTAATCGCGCAGACGCTCGGCATCGTAGGCGATCATCATGCCGCGGCCGCCCAACACATAGCTCGGACGCACCAGCAGCGGGTAGCCAATATGTGCGGCAACGGCCTCGGCCTCCTCAAACGAAGTGGCCTGACCCGCCGGCGGGTACATAATGCCCAGTTTGTCGAGCAGGGCGGCAAAACGCTCGCGATCCTCGGCAAAATCGATGGCGTCGGGCTTGGTACCCATAATGTTCACGCCGCTCTCCTCGAGCATGCGTGCCAGCTTAAGTGGGGTCTGGCCGCCGAGCGTCACCACGACGCCGTCGGGACGCTCAACGTCGATAACGTCCATGACGTCCTCGTAGGTGAGCGGCTCAAAGTACAGGCGGTCGGACGTGTCGTAGTCGGTCGAGACGGTCTCGGGATTGCAGTTGACCATGATGGTCTCAAAGCCGCGGGCCGCCAGCGCGTAGCTCGCGTGCACGCAGCAGTAGTCGAACTCGATACCCTGGCCGATACGGTTGGGGCCGGCGCCCAGGATCATCGCCTTGGGCTTGCTTGCCGGCGTGGTCTCGTCGGGGGCAACGCACTTCTTGGCGACCGGGCTCGTGCGGTAGATGTTCTCGTAGGTCTTATAGTGGTATTCCGTGGCACTCGAGAACTCGGCGGCGCAGGTGTCGACCGTCTTCATGCTGGGGACCACGCCCAGACCCTTACGGTAGGCGCGAACAAAGCGCTCGTCCGAGCCGGTCAGCGCGGCAATCTCGGCATCGCTCGTGCCATACTGCTTAAGCAAGCGCATCGCGTCGGCGTCAATGTCCTCCACGCGCAGGCCGCGAATGCTCTCCTGGACCTGCACCATATCGTTGATGCGGTTGAGATACCACGGATCGATACCGCAAACGGCATGGATGCGCGCAACATCCCAGCCACGGCGCAGGGCCTCGACTACAAAGAAGATGCGGTGTTCAGTCGGGGTGCCCACGGCCTGGGCGAGCTCATCGTCGCTCAGCTTATCGGCACCCTCCTTGCCGCCGGCGCAAATGCCCTGGTGTCCATCCTCCAGAGAGCGCATGGCCTTGCCAAAAGCCTCCTCAAAGGTGCGACCAATCGCCATGATCTCGCCCACGGCCTTCATGCGCGTGGTGAGCGTGGGGTCGGTACCCTTGAACTTCTCAAAGGCAAAGCGCGGCACCTTGACCACGCAGTAGTCGATCGTGGGCTCAAAGCAGGCGGGCGTGGCTTTGGTAATGTCGTTGACGATCTCGTCGAGCGTATAGCCCACGGCCAGGCGGGCGGCGGCCTTGGCGATGGGGAAACCCGTGGCCTTGGAGGCCAGCGCGGACGAACGGCTCACACGCGGGTTCATTTCGATGACGATCAGGCGGCCGGTCTGGGGGTTCACGGCAAACTGCACGTTAGAGCCACCGGTCTCGACGCCGATCTTCTCCAAAATGGCGAGCGAGGCGACACGCATGCGCTGATACTCAAGGTCGGAGAGCGTCTGCGCCGGCGCCACGGTGATGGAGTCACCGGTATGCACGCCCATGGGGTCGAGGTTCTCGATGGAGCACACGATGATGCCGTTGCCGGCGTGGTCACGCATGACCTCCATCTCGTACTCTTTCCAGCCCTCGATGGACTCCTCGACCAGCACCTCGTGGGCAGGCGAGAGTTCAAGGCCCTGGCTCACGATGGAGACGAGCTCCTCGTGGGTATGCGCGATGCCACCGCCGGCGCCGCCGAGGGTAAAGCTCGGACGCAGCACGCAGGGGTATCCCACGCGCTCGGCGATGGCCTCGGCGTCTGCCACGCTGTAGGCATAGCCCGAGCGCGCGACCTCCAGGCCAATCTCGGCTATGGCCTCGTTAAAGAGCTTGCGGTCCTCGCCGCGCTCGATGGCGGCAAGATCACAGCCGATCATCTCGACGCCGTACTTGTCGAGCGTGCCGTCCTTTGCCAGCTCGACGGCGGCATTCAGACCGGTCTGGCCACCCAGCGTGGGCAGCAGTGCGTCCGGGCGCTCCTTCTTGATCACGCGCTCGATAAATTCGGCGGTGATGGGCTCGACATAGGTGCGGTCGGCCAAGCCCGGGTCGGTCATGATGGTCGCCGGGTTGGAGTTGACTAGGATGACCTCAAAGCCATCCTCCTTGAGCACCTTGCAGGCCTGGGCGCCGGAATAATCGAACTCGCAGGCCTGGCCAATGACGATGGGGCCCGAGCCAATGACGAGGATACGCTTGATGTCAGTACGTTTAGGCATGTTAGTTCTCCTCGGTCTCGGTAGCGGCGGAACCATTGTCGGCAAAGTTCCAGCCGGCAAGGCGGTCCTTGGCAGTATCGATGTCCAGATAGTCTTCCTCGCCGTCCATGAGTCGCGTAAAGGCGGTAAAGAGATAGTGGGCATCGGTAGGGCCAGGCGAGGCCTCGGGATGGTACTGGACCGAGAAGCACGGCGCGTCGAGCAGCTGGATGCCCTCGGCGGTGCCATCATTGAGATTTACGTGCGTCAGGCGAATGCGGCCGAAGCGCTCGTTCATCACGACCGGCGCGACACCGCGGCGCACCCAGGCGCGCAGATCGCCATCGGCCGCGTGCTCGGTCTCGCCGCCCGAAAGCTCGGGAACAAGCTTGCCCAGGCTGGGGAACAGCAGGCCGAAGCCATGGTTTTGCGCGGTAATCTCCACGCGGCGGCTGACCAGATTCATAACCGGCTGGTTGCCGCCACGGTGACCGAATTTGAGCTTTTCCATCTGGGCGCCGCATGCCAAGCTGATCATCTGGTGACCGAGGCAAATGCCAAAGATCGGCACCTTGCCGATCAGCTGCTGCACCTGCTCGTAGGTCTCCACCACGGCATCGGGGTCGCCGGGGCCGTTGGACAAAAAGACGCCGTCGGGATTCATGTCGAGCACCTGACGCGCGGGCGTATCCCACGGCACGACGGTGAGGTTGCAGCCAGCACGAACCAGGCCCTCCAGGATGCCGCGCTTGACACCGCAGTCGTAGGCGACCACTTTGTGGCGGGCAGGAGCGGTAGGGGCAAGCGCAAAGTCATGCGTAGCGGGCAGGTCGCTCACGGCAAAAGCATGGGGCTCAGGGCAGCTCACGGTCTTGACCAGGTTCTCGCCGACCAGCGTAGGCGCGGCGGACAGGCGCTCGGCAAGCTCGTCGACGTCGAAGATCTCCGTCGAGATTATGCCCATCTTGGAACCGTTGTCGCGCAGGTGGCGCACAAGAGCGCGGGTGTCGA
>CABSNH010000061.1 GCA_902478985.1 uncultured Collinsella sp. | reverse complement strand
TCGATCATCTGCGATTCCTCGCATACCTCGCCGACCAATGCGGCCAGGTTGGTATTCGCGCGCCGCAGGACCGTGCGCCCGGCATCGCCGCGCGCCAAAAACAGCAGCTGCTCCACGAGCTCCTGCATGTGCTCGCTTTCGGCTTTAAGGGACGCGATGGATTCCGTCAGCACGTCCGGGTCGTCTTTGCCCCAGCGGTCGAGCATGTTTACGTAGCCCTGAATCACCGCGATGGGCGTGCGCAGCTCGTGGCTTGCATCGTTGACAAAGCGCATCTGCTGCAGCTTGGCCTCTTGCATCTGGCGCAGCAGGCGGTTGAGTGCGACCTCGATGCTTGCCAGGTCGGCGTCGCCGGTGGTGACGCTCGGCGAGTCGACGCTTGCGCGCTCGATGGCCTGCTCCAGCGTTTCCATCTTGCCGCTGGAGAGCTGCATGCGGCCGAGCTCGTCTACGCGCAAGGCCAGGTCGTTGAGCGGCGCCATGGTACGGCGCACGCGGCGGGCGCCTCCGAGCATGTTGAGCACGGTGATGACCTGCCAACCTACAACGACAAGGTAGAGAGGCCATAGCGTGACGAGGTCCTGCGCGAGGGGGAAGGTCTTGGTGGTACGCGCAAGCTCGACGGTATAGGTGAGCGTTGTCAGGTTCCAGCCGCGCGCGGGCGTCAGCGACATGCCGTGAACGGTGGCGCCGGGAATCCAGCCTGCGGTAAACGCGCTGTCGGGCAGCGTCTGGTTGTATCCATAGACGAGGATCGCCGCCGCAATCACCATCAGCAGCAGATCGAGCCAGACGTAGCTCATCAAGCGGCGCCACATATAGCCCCAGTTGATGGCGCGGGCGATGGAGGTGACGCGCTTGGCCTCGGTGTTACGCGCGGCAGACATAGCCCACCCCGCGCACGGTCTGGATGATGCGGGCGCTGCCGGCGTCTTCGATCTTGGCGCGCAGGTGCGCAATGTGCACGTCGACGTTGTTGGTGTCGCCCACGTATTCGTAGCCCAGCGCTTCGTGCGCGATGCGCTCGCGCGTGAGCACGGTGCCGGCATGCGCCATAAGCAGGGCGAGGACGTCGAACTCGCGAGCCGTGAGTGCGATGGGCGAGCCGCCGACCGTGACTTCGCGGCGGTTGGGGTCGAGCGCAACCGAGTCAACGGTAAGCGCGGCGGGGGAGGGCGCGGCAGCGGTCTGGGCCGTGTCGGTTGCCGGGGACATTGTGGCGATACCGGCGGCCGTGCTGCTCGCTACGCCAGCCCCGGCGCCGGCGCCGCCAACGCCCGAAGCCGCCCGCACGGCCTCCGAGCGCTTCAGCGCCACGCGGATCCGTGCGAACAGCTCCTCGATCGCAAACGGCTTGGTCAGGTAATCGTCGGCGCCGGCATCGAGCCCGGCCACCTTGTCCATCACGGCATCGCGCGCGGTGACCATGATCACCGGCACATCCTTGTGCTTGCGGACACGCCGCAGGACCTCCATGCCGTTGAGTTGCGGCAACAGCACATCGAGCAGAATCAGATCGTAGTCGCGCTCCAGTGCCAGGTCCACGGCGGTGCGGCCGTCGGCGGCGTGCTCCACCTGGTAGCCCTCGTGCTCCAGCTCGAGCGTCACAAAGCGGGCGATTTTCTCCTCGTCCTCTACGATCAGGATCCGTGCCATGCGTGCCCCCGTCTGCGATTACTTGTCGTCGTTCAGATTTTGCTTGATGTCGTCCGCGGCGTCGGCGGCGTGATTCATAAGGTTGTTGATGCTGCCGGGCACGTCGCCGTCGCTGTCGATGCGGTAGCGCATGCCAAAGAACAGGCCAATCAGCATCAGCCATATCGTGGCGCCCCAGGCAAACAGGGCGACGATGGGAATCAGGATGGGGATGTTGAGGATGATCGCATCGCGGCGCGTGGCGATAAACTTGGTGTCCAGGCTCAGACGGAAGAGCTTTTTGAGGTACTCCCATACGCTGTCCATCTTCTTGGAGAAGTCGGTCTTTTCGCTCGACTTTTCGTAGGCGGCCTGCGCGGCGACCATCTCGGCCGAGGGCTCATCGACCGGCTCGGACTCGGTGGCGGCGTGCGCTGACGTGGTCTGGGTCTTGCCCTGCGACTCGAGCCAAATGATGGCATCCAGTACGTTGCCGTCGGCGGCGTCGAGCGCGGCCTTGGCATCGGTGTAGCTCACGTTGCACTTGGTGCGGATGGTTTCTGCTTTTTCGAGGTCGTCCATGACCTATCCTTTCGTTCGATGGGCACGACGCCGGGCGATTTGCCCGGGCGTGAGCGTTGCATTCGGCGGCCTGCGTCGCGCGGCGCCGCCCCGCCCTTGGTCGAACTCTATAGTGCAGGATATAGATTAAGCGATTCTTGAGCCAAGATTAATGTTGGATGAGTTTTTGGGTGGCGGTGGGGAAGGAAGAGATGTCCTTCTGGGTAGCTAGCAGCGAGGTCTAATACTTTTCCGAGAAGTGAACGAGCTAAAACGGACCCCTGAATCATCGACACTTTAGAGGTGCCGTTTCCTGCGGTTTCAATGCTGAAATCCTGCGATTTTGCCGACGAAAAATGTGGATGCTTCAGGGGTCCAAAAACAGACGTTCACTTCGCGGAAAAGTATTAGACCTCGATAGCGGGGGATGGGGTGCCGGTGCAAAACAGCGTTATGGGTTGGTCGAGCAGGTGGTTTTGAGGCGACTGGGACATGGCGGGCGGTCGATCACCTATACTGGTTGGGCTCAACTGGAGAGGTGATAACTAGTTATGAAATCAATCAATGTTGCAGCAGCGGTTATTCAGAAGGACGGAAAAATCCTGAGCTGTCAGCGCGGCTATGGCGAGTTTAAAGACGGCTGGGAATTTCCGGGCGGCAAGCTCGAGCCGGGCGAGACCGGCGAGCAGGCAATCGTGCGCGAGATTCAAGAAGAGCTCGAGGTCACGATCGGTAACCTCGACTATCTTTGCACGGTCGAACACGATTATGAGACGTTCCACCTGTCGATGCAGTGCTACCTGGCTAACATCCTTTCGGGGGAGTTCAAAGAGCACGCTCATGAGGATATGAAATGGCTTGATACCAATAACCTGTGGGATGTCGATTGGCTTCCGGCGGACGTTAAGGTTGTCGATGAGCTCGAAAAGAAGCTCGGGCTTAAGTAGACAGAAGGAGCGGGTGCCATATGGCGACTCGCTCCTTTTTTGTTATTACTCGGCCTCGCTCAAATCGCTGAGCATAAACTCGTAAATGTCCTGCCTCACGGGCGCATTGAGCTCATATTCGATTTCGACGGCGTTGTCGCCGCTCTTAGTTTTAATAGCTTCGAACTCGCCGGTCGGATGCATTCCGCCTAAGAAATAGAACTCCTTGCCACCCTTATCGTCCTTGTTTTTTCGCATAAACAAATACGTCTTCAGGCCGTTTTCCGGCCATGCCTGCAGTCGCAGAATCTCGGGAGAGTTGAGCGTACGGTTGCCCTTGGAGATTGCGATAAGCTTGCTCGGCGAAACAAAGCGGTCTTCATACTGAATGGACTCGCTAATGTTGGGCGCCTTGTCATAGTTAATAAACACGGGGAATGTATTGGTCTTTTCATCGTAGAAGTATCCGCCAAGGTTTTGGCCGTTGATGTTCTTTTGCCAGTTCATCAGACGGCAAACCTCCTCGTACGTGTACTTGGCGTTGAGAGCGAAATTTGTGTTTTCGTACGTCTCGGCATAGTCGAGTCGGTTGCGCGCAATACCAAAATCCAGCACCTCGAGAATCTGACGCTTGAACTCTGCGTTGCGCAGGGCGGTCGCAAAAGCTTCGGTCAGACGAGGTCCGCATCCATCGTCAATAAGCAGGGAAACGAAATCCTTAGGAGTGGCAAAGTCGCCCTTGAGGACTGCGATTGCCGATTTAATGGCGCCGTCCTTAAGCTGTACGCGGTAGTTCCTAAGGGCAGCTTCG
This sequence comes from uncultured Collinsella sp., assembly GCA_902478985.1. GTDB lineage: Bacteria > Actinomycetota > Coriobacteriia > Coriobacteriales > Coriobacteriaceae > Collinsella. The sequence goes on along the minus strand of CABSNH010000061.1, from coordinate 5,332 downwards.
CGCATTTGCCAGTAGCCCTCGTGTCCGGCTTCGACGAGCGTTTGAAGCAAATAGAGGTCTTCGAATCGCTTGCCCGCGGCAAGTTTTTGAGAAATAAATTTGAGAATCTTGGTCTGATCAGAGGTAAATTGAACCGTGTAGTCCGGCTCGTATTTGGAAAGAAATGCGTGGTAGGACCCCAGGCCGCTATTCTTGAAGATAAGCAGCGGATCGATGGAGCCGTTGCGATCAAATTCGAGCAGAGAGGGAATCTTGCCGAGTTTTTGGCGCAAGTCGAGATATTCGTTTTTCAAAAACCTGACGGAGGTGAAATCGCCGCCGTCGATGGCCTTGTAAATGCGTGCCTCGGAAATACGATCGAAGCTCACGGTTGAGCATCCGGGGATCGCCGAATCGCCCTCTTGGACAAGACGGCGCAGGCGATCTTTGTTGTATGTCTTGTCACCCGAAAGCGCGATGGGCACCAAGAAGTTGCTCTGGTAATTGCCAATAAAGTCGAGTACCAGTGCGTATTCCTTACCATCATTTAGGCGCAAACCTCGTCCGAGCTGTTGAATAAAGATGATTGCTGAGTCGGTGCGTCGAAGCATGATGATCTGATTGAGCGAGGGGATGTCGACGCCTTCGTTCATGATATCGACCGAGAAGATGTACTCGAGCTCGCCGGCTTCAAGTTTGCTGATCGCGACATCGCGGACCTCATCGGGATCTTGACCGCTAATCGCAGTTGTTCGATATCCGAGAGCGTTGAATTTGCATGACATCTCTTTTGCCTCAGCGTTTCGATTGCAGAAAATTAAGCCCCTTCGGTTGCTTTTGGTGACGCTATACTCTTCGATCTTCTCGGTGATATGACGTACGCGCTCGTCGGATGTTAGGCGTCCGAACAAGGCGGTATCTTCGACCGTTTCGTCGTCAATCTCCAGATCGTGAATGCCAAAATAATGGAAGGGGGCTAGCATCTCCTCGGCCAAAGCGTCCTGCAGCGTGATCTGGAACGCGATGACGTGATTGAAAAGGGCAAAGACGTCATAGCCGTCGGTGCGATTAGGCGTAGCGGTCATGCCCAGATAAAACCGAGGCGTAAAGTGCGACATGATGGATTGGTAGCCCTGAGATCCCGTGCGGTGGGCCTCGTCGATGACGATGTAGTCGAACTCATCGGGACGGAAATCACTCAGATGCTTGGCGACCGAAGAACACATGGCAAACACGCAGGTAGCATTGCTTATATTCTTGCCAGTTTGATAGGTGTCGAACGTATAGGTGCTACCCAAAAGCCGTTCGTAGCTTGCACGGGAGGCGTCTATAATGCGCCGGCGGTGCGCAAGAAAGAGGATGCGTCGGGGTTTAGTTGCGAGCACGTCGAACGCCGAAAGGAAGGTCTTGCCAGTGCCGGTTGCCGAGACCAGCAACGCACGGGTCTCGCCCTTGCGGTGGATTACGCCGAGCGCCTCAAGGGCGCGCTGCTGCATTTTATTGGGCTTGATTTCTTCGAGGTCGTTCGTGGTTGGGCTAACAGCTGCCTGGAACGTCGGTTTCGATTTGGGCTTTGACGGGCATGCCGATCGATATGCGGCATAGTTCTCAATCCAGTCTTGGGAAAGCAAAACGGTTGAGGTGTCGTTCCACAACGAATCAAACTCGCCCCTCAGTTCACCGAGCAGGCGGCTGTTTTCAACGGTCTGGTACAGCACATTCCATTCTTTATTACAGGTGAGGGCGGTCTGCGTCATGTTCGAGCTGCCGACGATGACCGTGCTGGTTTCGCCCTTATCAAAAATGTATCCCTTGGCATGCAAATTACCCTGGAATACGCGAACTTCCATGTTGTCGTATTCCAGGAGCTTGCGAAAGACATCGGGTGAGTTGAAGTTGAGATAGGTGGACGTGAGCAGCCTGCCCTTAATGCCACGCTGCTTGAGCTCCTGGAACGTCTCGACCAGGATTTGAAGGCCGCCGTCTGCAACAAACGCTACGCAAAAGTCAAAAGAGCCGCAGGCTGAGAGCTGCTCCTTGATAACGGATAGTAGTGTTCCGCCTGTCGCCTTCGAGTTGGCGATGAGCTTGGGTGAATCGTTCTCGCGTGTAAGCGAGTCGAATTCAATATCAATCTGTCGCTGCGTAGTCATCCCGGCAAACCTTTCGAAAGACTATGTTGGCGCCAGGATAACAGATCGATCGTTCGTATTTTAGATGTATGACGATTGGGGTTGGCAGTTTGGCATGAGCTTGCACACGTGTCCGCACGACATGTGACACTTGCTCTGCCGCCCTGCTCTGCCGCGGCGGCATGAAGCTGAACAACGACCCTCTAAGGAGCTCGATATTGATGAGTGACAACACCAAGCATCTCGCAAAGAAGTGCGTCAAGGACGCGGGGCCGTGCCTCGCGTTGTGCCTTGCCGGCGCAGCGGTCGCGCTGCTGGCTGTTCTGGGGCCGTTCGACGTGCTCCGAAGTGCCAGCTCTCTGCACGTTTGCATGGCCCTTGCCGGCGCCATGATAACCGGTGGCGTGCTCGATCTGATTTTTTGGGTGCTTGACCCGTTTGGATGGAAGAATGAAGGGTGAGCCCTAAAGGATGGATACCCCGCAGCAACAGGAGGTCCCCGTGATCTGGTTTACCAGCGATACTCACTTTGGGCATGAGAACATGCTACGGCTTAGCGATAGGCCTTGGTCGACTGTTGCGCAGATGAACGACGCCATGGTCGCCAACATTAACAGCAAAGTTGCTGCGGATGACGAGCTCTACATCTTGGGCGACTTTAGCTTTAAGATGACGGTCCAAGATGCCTACGAGCTGCGCAAAAGCATTGCCTGCAAACGCGTCCACCTGCTGCCCGGCAACCATGACAAGGACTGGACGCAGCCTGCGGTAGCGGATGCTTTTATCGTCGAGCCGCCCATTTGCGTGCTCAAGATCAACCGCCAAAAAATCGTGTTGAGTCACTATCCCATGGTCGACTGGCAGGGCATGTCGCACGGCAGTTGGCATCTGCACGGGCATATCCACAGCTGCGGCGGCGAGTACAACAAGTTCAACCTCAGGCAGGGGCTGCTGCGCTATGACGTGGGTGTGGACGCTAACAGCTACGCCCCCGTGAGCCTGGAGGAGCTCAGGTCGTGGTTTGCGCAGGTAGACGAGCCGATGCGGTGCGTTAAATGGCCGTGGTGGGTCAACGCCACGGGTGACGAGCAGATCGAGCACGATCTCGAAGCCTATAAGAGGGAAGTGGTGATCCGATGACGGTCTATGTGACGGGCGATATTCACGGCGGCCTCGACATGCAAAAGCTGCGCGATTGGGAGCTTGGGGATAGCCTGACGAGCGACGACTATCTCATCGTCGCCGGCGACTTTGGCTTTCCGTGGGATTTCTCTGCCGAAGAATGTGCCGACATCGCTTGGCTGGAGTCGCGCCCCTATACCGTGCTGCTCGTCGACGGCAACCACGAGCGTTTCGATCACTGGGCGGAGCGTCCCATGGAGTTGTGGCACGGTGGGCTGACGCAGCGCCTGTCGGATACCTCTCCCATACGGCGCCTGACGCGCGGCGAGGTTTTTGAGCTCGACGGCTCAACGATTTTTACCATGGGCGGCGCCACGAGTGTGGATAAGGAATACCGCATTCCCTATTCCAGCTGGTGGCCGCAGGAGCTGCCGGACGAGCGCAACTTTGAGGAGGCGCGGGCAAAGCTCGACAGCGCGGGTTGGAAGGTCGACTACGTGGTCACCCACACCTGCTCGACGCGCATGCTTTCGCCCACGCTTTATCCGGCACCCGGCTGGAATTACCCCGCCGTTGATCGGCTTACGGCATTTTTCGATGAGCTGGAAGACCGCTTGGATTACAAGCGCTGGTACTACGGGCATTTCCATCGGGATGCCAACCCGGCCGAGCGTCACACCGTACTCTACGACTGCATCGTTCACCTGGGCGACGAACTCCAACCCTGGGATGTTGCGTAGGGGCGCGGACGCATGAGCTTCGTGGCGAACCAAAACCGATTTGTTAAGGGATTTACTCCCAAGCCGGCTTGCGCTCGAGCAACGTTTTCGCAGCTTCAGGCGTGGGAGAGTCAAGTATTTCGCAGAACTCATCGAACCCCTCTGGCGAAAGCTGGGTTGTTGATACTTTGGCAATGTCGCTATCGAGGTGCTCGTCAGGGCAGGCTGTCGTCTGTTGCATGCCTGTCCTTCCATCCATAACGATGTTCTCCCGGTGTGCGCGGATAACGTCCCAGCTAAAGTGTTCGACCAGCTGCTCGGCAGAGCGCGGTGTGGTGTCCGGTGCGACGCCCGTTTGCCCGGCGAGCCAGCCCAGCAGCGCCTCGGGCGTGCCAAAGCGGGCGCGGAGCTCGCCCAGGTCCAGATCGCGGTCGCGCTTGGAAAGGCGGCGGCCATCCGGTGACATGAGCAGCGGAATATGTGCGTAGTGCGGCGTGGGAAGTCCCAGCAGATGCTGCAGGTAGATTTGGCGCGGCGTGGAGCCCAGCAGGTCGCATCCGCGCACGACCTCGGTGACGCCCATGGCAGCGTCGTCGACCACCACGGCTAGCTGGTAGGCAAACACGCCGTCGCTGCGGCGCACCAAAAAATCGCCGCACTCGGTGGCGAGCGCCTCGCATTGGGCCCCGTACGTGCGGTCCACGAATTCGATCACGTCGCCTGCGAGGTCGTCGATGTCGGGCACGCGTAGGCGCGTGGCCGGGGCGCGCAGGGCACTGCGGCGGGCGACCTCTTCGGCCGAAAGGCCTCGGCAGGCGCCGCGGTAGATGGGCGTGCCGTCGCTGGCGTGCGGCGCGCTGGCGGCGTGGAGCTCGGCGCGCGTGCAAAAGCAGGGATAGGTGAGGCCGGCGTCTTGCAGCTGGTGCAAGGCGCTCTCGTACAGGTCGAGGCGATCGTGCTGGTAGTAGGGGCCTTCGTCCCACTCAAGCCCTAGCCAGGCCAGGTCGTCAATCAGTTGAGCGGCAAGTTCCGGGCGCTTACAGCGATCGTCCAGGTCCTCGATGCGCAACACAATGCTGCCGCCTTGGCTGCGGGCCGAAAGCCACGAGCAGAGGCAGCTGAACACGTTGCCCAGGTGCATGCGGCCCGATGGCGACGGGGCAAAGCGCCCCACGACGGGCGCGGGAACGGAGGCGGGCTGCGTCGTTGGCGCATCCGCGGCGGGCGTTGCTATGTTGCGTGTTTTGATATCCATGCGGACGAGTATAGCGCGGGGCGCGATGGGGAGGCGTCACTGTGGTCCGCAAGTTGTCGAGGCCCCGCATTGCGTATGGCGGGCTGCAGACTCGGTGCTTTAATTCCTGTCCGTCAACTTGGCAC
>CABSNH010000060.1 GCA_902478985.1 uncultured Collinsella sp. | reverse complement strand
AAGGGATCCACGTAAGCGACCGCGTGCGCGCGGCGCGATCATGGCGCGTCCTAGATGTAAGCCGCACCGTCCGTTCTACTTTCTTTGGGGCAATACCGCCTCGCGGGCGAGCGGGCCAGTCGTGAAGGTGGCTGCGGCCTCCCGAGCAAACGCCCCGGTGCGCAAGTGTGGGGTCAAATACCAGGTCAGCTGGTGGGAACAACCCGATATTCCGTGCGGGGCACGGATCGTATACGACACAGAAGGCAGGGTAGTGGACATGGTGAGGGGCAGCTTGATGCATGCGGCTCGGTTAGGTGCTGGGGCCGCGGCGGTCATTGCCGTTTTGGGTCTGAGCGGATGCGCGTTCAATCCACTGTCCACGTTCACGACGCCCACGATCGACCAGATCGAGCGCGAGACCGTTACCCCCACGGTATCGGACGATGCCCTGGTCACGCCGGGAACCCTGACAGTCGCCCTCGATACTTCCGATGCCCCGCAAGCCATGCAGGATGCCGACGGAAACCTCACGGGCTATGCGGTCGATGCCGCTCGTGCCCTCGCGTGCCGCATGGGTCTCAAGGTTGCTTTTGTCGATGCGTCCTCGGCCGATTCCGCGCTCAGCGATAAAAAGGCCGACATCTTTATTGGCGACATCAAGTCTGCGGGCGGCGACATCAGCTCGCTTGGCACCTGTCTGTACGATGCTGCCGCCGTGTTCGGCAAGACCAGCGACGGAGAGTCCCCGAGTGTCTCAACCGACGCACTCAACACTGCTACCTTGGGCGTTCAGACTTCCTCGGCCTCGCAGGAAGCGCTTGCCAAGCAGAGCATCACGGCCAACCAAAAGACCTTCTCCAACATCAACGAGTGCTTCGAGGCACTCGAGTCGGGCGAGGTCGATTACGTGATCTGTGATTCCACGGCCGGTGGTTACCTCGCGCGCCTGATGAGCCAGATCTCCTATGTCGGCACGCTCGAGGCGCCCTCCACGCTTGGCGTCGCAGGCCTTAGCTCTAACGATGAGCTGTGCCGTGCCGTGAGTGATGCCCTCGACGGTATCACGGTCGACGGCACGCTCGAGGCGGTCCACTGCGTCTGGTATGGCCAAATGCCCTATGACCTTACCGCCAAGACTGTTTCGGGGGCCAATGTGCAGGCATCCGACTCCACGTCCAACGAGACCGAGTCCTCCGATGGCGACGCCTCTGATAACAACGGCGACAGTCCGTCGTCTAGCCAGGAGGGCGCCATCACCGACGATGACATCAACAAGCTCAATAGCTAGTTATTGGTAGGGGTGGCGTCTGCCATACACCGAACAAGGCACTTCTTCACGGTTTCAACACGCATGGCCGGGTTTCCCAAATAGGGGAGCCCGGCTTTTCTATTTTGGTAAAACTAGCAGGTCAAAGCTAATTTCCAGGAGAAAAATTAACTCTGTCGACGCCTTCCTATAGCGCACTTTGCCACGGAAAAGTGCGAGACTTCGGTATGCGGTATCAAGCAGTCGTTATTCGGGTCTTTGGGAATTCGCGTGATTAAATGCACGGCAATGGGTACATAGCCAGTACAGTAAGTCCCCGAGGCAGATTGGAGCCACGTATGGATATCAAGGTTTCTGGACGCAAGACGACGGTAACCGATGCTCTGCGTGCGCATGTGGATGAGAAAATCGGCGAGGCGCTCAAGGTTTTCGACATCGAGCCCATGACAGTCGACGTCGTGCTTCGTTATGAGAAGAACCCCTCGAACCCCAACCCGGCAATCGTCGAGGTCACGGTTCGTGCTCGCGGTTCGGTGATTCGCGTTGCCGAGCACGGCGCAGATATGTATGCTGCCATCGACCTCTCCGCCGATAAGGTCACCCGTCAGCTGCGCAAGTTCAAGACCAAGGTCGTGGACAACCGCCAGGGTGGTGCCAGCGCCGCGGATGTCGCACCGGTCGAGCGCGTCGAGGATCTGGCCGACCTGCTGCTGCCCGAGGAGGAGGACGACCTGCTCGTCCGCGAGAAGGTTATTGACGTCACCCCGATGACCGAGGAGCAGGCGCTGGTGCAGACCGATCTGCTGGGTCACGACTTCTACGTGTTCGAGAACGCGACGACCGGTCTCATCAATGTGGTGTATCACCGTAAGAATGGTGGATATGGCATCATCAAGCCCCGCATCGAAACACTTGACGAGTAAAATACGTTAACTTGCATGAGTTAACGGTTGGCGGCCATCCCATGCGGGTGGCCGCCTTTTTTACGTAAGGAGTCGCTTTGATGGACAAGGCTGCATCTACCGGCCATTCTGACCGCTGCCGCATCGTCGTCGATACCTGCTGCGACTTTAGTCCCGAGGTCGCCGCGAACCTTGATGTCGATATCCTGGGTTTCCCCTTCATTATCGATGGCGAGGAGCGCACGGATGACATCTGGTCGAGCATGAGCCCTAAGGAGTTCTACGACCGCATGCGCGCCGGTGCCCGCGTGTCCACCTCGGCTGTGTCGCTCGGTCGCTATATCGAGTTCTTTACCGAGTGCGCCAAAGAGGGCACGCCCACGGTCTACCTGTGCTTTACCTCGGCGCTGTCGTCGAGCTACAACTCCGCGTGCCAGGCGGCAGATGCCGTGCGCGCCGAGTATCCCAACTTTGAGCTCTACGTGGTCGACAACGCCCTGCCCTGCGCGACCGGCGAGCTCCTGGCGCTTGAGGCCGTGCGCCAGCGTTCGGCGGGGCTGACCGCCAAGCAGCTGGTCGATTGGGCAAACGAGGCCAAGACCTACGTGCACGGTTACTTTACGCTCGAGAGCTTCGATGCGCTGGCTGCCGGCGGCCGCATTCCGCCCGCGGCGGCGCAGCTCACGGCAAAGCTCGACGTCAAGCCCGAGCTCTCCTACGACCTGGCCGGCTCGCTGTCGCTGATCGGCGTCAACCGCGGCCGCAAGAAGGCGCTCAAGTCCATCCTCAAGTCGTTCCGCGAGAACTACGTGCCCGACCGCACCATGCCCATCGCCATCATGACGGCCGATGCCGAGAAGGATGGTGACTGGCTTGAGGCCGCCGTTCGCAAGGAGGAGGGCTGCGCCGACGTCACGATTATCCGTAGTTCCGTCGGTCCTACCATCGGCTCGCACGTGGGGCCCGGCATGGTGGCACTTGCGTTTTGGGGTAAGAACCGCGCCGAGAAAGCCTCGCTTTCCGACCGCATCGCTCGCCGCGTGCGCGGCCAGTAGGCAGCGCTGCGGCCGTAGTCGCCCTCGACTCACAGCCCAAACGCTGGCACCGAGTATTCAACCTGGTAATAACACCCAACCCAAAAGGAAAGGTTTCATGGCAAACAAGCTCTCTGTCGCATTTATCGGCACCGGAATTATGGGTGCCCCCATTGCCGGCCACATTCTGGACGCTGGCTATCCCGTCACGGTCAACAACCGCACCAAGTCCAAGGCCGCAGCGCTCGTTGAGCGCGGTGCCGTCTGGGCCGATACGCCGGCAGATGCCGCGGCGAACGCCGACGTCGTCTTTACCATGGTGGGTTATCCCTCCGAGGTCGAGGAGCTCTACCTGGCGGGTGACGGTCTGCTCGCGTGCACTAAGCCCGGCGCGGTCCTGATCGACCTTACCACGAGCTCGCCCGAGCTGGCGCGCGACATTGCCGAGGCCGCCCAGGTCTCCGGCCGCATGGCGTTTGACTGCCCCGTCACCGGCGGCGAGTCGGGTGCCATCGCCGGCACGCTCACGGCTATCGTGGGCGCCACCGAGAACGACATCGCGCCGGTCCGCGACATCCTTTCCACCTTTGCGGCAACCATCTGCTGCTTCGACGGCGCCGGCAAGGGCCAGGCTGCCAAGCTCGCCAACCAGGTGTCGCTGGGCGCCTGCATGGTCGGCATGGCAGACGCGCTGGCGTTTGCCGAGCTGAGCGGCCTTGATCTTGAGAAGACCCGTCAGATGATTCTGGGCGGCACCGGTAAGTCCGGCGCCATGGAGAGCCTGGCGCCCAAGGCGCTCGACGGCGACTACAAGCCCGGCTTTATGGTCGAGCACTTCATTAAGGACCTGCGCTTGGCGCTCGCCTATGCCGACGACCGCGAGCTTGCGCTGCCCGGCGCCGACGTGGCCTTTACGCTTTACGACATGCTCGATGCCATCGGTGGCGCCAAGCTGGGCACCCAGGCCGTCACGGTCCTCTATAAGGAGGAGGCCGATGCCATCGCCGCCGGTCTGGACTGGTCGCAGTATCGTCCCGAGGAGCACGGTGCTCACGAGGAAGGCTGCGGTTGCGGCGAGCATGGCGACGACCACGAGTGCGGTTGTGGACACCACCATGGCGAGGACCACGAGTGCTGCGGCGGTCACGGTCATGACGACGGCCACGAGTGCTGCTGCGGCCACCATCACGGGGAGTAGCGCCCATGAGCTGGACGTTCGTGGTGCTTGCGCTGGCGCTCTTTCTCTTCGCGATCTACATCGGCTTTTTGTGCGGCCAGTGGGCGTGCGAAAAGCGCGTCATCACCAAGCGCGACTACTGGATTGCCAACTTTGCGGGAGCTGCGGCAGTCGTCCTGCTGACCTGGGTGTTCTCGCTGTTCCCGCTGGTGCAGTTTGCGCCGATCGGCTGGCTCGGCGGCTTTATCGCCGGCCTTAAGATGAGCTTTGGCGAGTCCGTCGGTCCGTGGCGCAAGCACGACGAGGTCTTTAACGTCAACAAGGCACACCGCGCCGCCGCCGACGCGGGCGATGCCGAGGAACGCCGCCGTGCGCGTCGTAATGGCGCTGCCGACCGACAGCTCATCTCGGTCACCGATGACAGCAAGGGTGCTGGCAAGCACGCTAAGAAATAGTAAAAAGAGGTAACTATGGCAGAAAACAAAGACGAACAGCTCACCGACGAGGAGCTGGCACAGCTTCAGCTGGCAGAGGAGAACGAGAATGCCGTCGACCGTCTGGTCCAGGAGCTCGGCTGCCCCACGCGCCGCATCCGCCAGTTTGCCGCCCGCGTGCTGCACCTGCTCGCCGAGCGCGATCCGCAGCGCGTCGTGCCCTGCGTCCCCGCGCTGATCGAGGCGCTCGACCGCCCCGAGGCTCAGACCCGCTGGGAGGCCCTCGATGCCCTGACGGCGCTTGCCACCACCTGTCCCGAGCAGCTGGGCGATGCCTTTGAGGGCGCCGAGACCGCACTGTTCGACGAGATTTCCTCCACGCTGCGCTATGCCGCCTTCCGCCTGCTGTGCGTGTGGGGCGCCACGAGCGTCGAGCGTTCGCGCGAGGCTTGGCCCATCCTGGACGAGGCCATTCAGTGCTACCACGGCGACCTCGAGTATCGCGACATGCTCGGTTGCCTGTACGAGTTTGGCCAGGGCGAGATCGACGCCGAGGTCGCCGAGAAGCTTGCGCTGCGCCTTAAGTTCGATGCCGAGAACGGCAAGGGCAGCTATCTCAAGGCCCGTTCGAGCGAGATTTGCGAAATGCTTGTTAAACGCTTTGACCTTGATCTCTCCAAAAAGAAGAAGCGTGCTAGCGTTAAAAAATCTGACGCCGCCGAAGACGAGGAGTAACAGATTATGGCGCACGATGTAGTCCTGATTCCCGGTGACGGTATCGGTCCCGAGATTACGCAGGCCATGCGCCGCGTGGTCGAGGCCACCGGTGTCCAGATCAATTGGAATGTCCAGGAGGCCGGTGCCGGCGTCATGGACGAGTTTGGCACGCCGCTGCCCCAGCACGTGCTCGATGCGGTCGCCGAGACCAAGGTTGCCATCAAGGGTCCCATCACCACGCCGGTCGGCACGGGTTTCCGCAGCGTTAACGTCGCCCTGCGCAAGCACTTCGACCTGTACGCCTGTGTGCGCCCCTGCCTGTCGCAGCCGGGCGACGGCTCGCGCTTCCGCGATGTCGACCTGGTCATCGTGCGCGAGAACACCGAGGACCTCTACGCCGGCATCGAGTTCGATGAGGGCACTGCCGAGGTCGAGGAGCTCTCGCAGCTTGTCGAGCGGTCGGGTCAGAAGACCTTCGCCGCCGATTCCGCCATCTCGATCAAGCCGATCTCCATCGCCAAGAGCCGCCGTATTGTGGAGTACGCCTTTGAGTATGCCCGCCGCTGCGGACGCAAAAAGGTGACGGCCGTGCATAAGGCCAACATCATGAAGGCGACCGATGGCCTGTTCCTGCGCGTTGCGCGCGAGGTGGCCGCCAACTATCCCGATATTGAGTTCAACGACAAGATCGTCGACGCCACCTGCATGGGCCTGGTCCAGAACCCCAACGACTTCGATGTCCTGGTGCTGCCCAACCTGTACGGCGATATCGTCAGCGACCTGTGCGCCGGCCTGGTAGGTGGCCTGGGTATGGCCCCCGGCTCCAACATCGGTGCCGACTGCGCCATCTTCGAGGCAACGCATGGCTCCGCGCCCGATATCGCTGGCCAGGATATCGCCAACCCCACGGCCGAGATTCTGTCTGCGGCTATGATGCTCGATCATCTGGGCGAGAACGATGCGGCCAATCGTATCCGCGCCGCCGTGTCCGCCACGCTCGACGAGGGTAAGCAGGTTACCGGCGACGTGCGTCGTGCCCAGACCGGCTCCGTCGAGGGCGCCGTGGGCACGCAGGCCTTTGCCGATGCCGTTATCGCGCACCTGGCCTAAGACATGCAGGCTGCAAACGCCTAAATAGTACTTAAGTGTTTGCGTATAACCTAAGAATCAATACGCCCGGCACTCTGTCGGGCGTATTCTATTGAAGACTATGTTTCCTAACAAGGAGTAACTGATATGGGTCTGATTCAAAAGAAGGACGAGAAGGACGAGATCGACGGCATCCAGATCATCGAGCGCGGCGAAGGCCCCGACGGTGACGAGGACGAGAAGATCGATCTGGTCGCCGGTACGTCTGCCGAGCACATTGCCGCCGGCACGACGGCCGAGGAGGAGGACGCCCGACTGGAGGCTCAGATTGCCGCGGATGCCGCTGACGAGAATCTGATGCCCGAGGCCCAGGATGAGGACGACGATATTCTGGGTTCCGATGAAGACGACCGCGCATCCAAGCACAAGAAGACGATGATTGCCGCCTTCGTGGTTGCAGTCGTGATCGCTGCTGTGGTCGGCTTCTTTATCGGCAACGGTGGTTTTGGCGGCAAGGGCGTCGGCTCGGCGACCCTCACCGAGGACCAGCTCGATTCGACCGTGGCAAGCTACAGCTACAACGGCAAGAAGAGCGACATCACCGCGCGCGAGGCCATTGAGAGCCAGTACAGCCTCGACACCGTCAAGGATGGCGATGGCAACTACACCGCTCCCTCTGCCGACGTCATCCTGTCCTACGTGCGCAACAAGATCCTGCTCGACGCTGCCGAGGACGAGGGCATCACCGTCTCTTCTAAGGAGATGAAGAAGTACGCCGAGGATTCCATCGGCACTTCGGACTACAAGACCATGGCCACGCAGTATGGCGTGTCCAAGGACCAGGCCAAGCAGATCGTCCGTCAGTCCGCGACGCTGCAGAAGCTCTACAAGAAGAAGGTGGGCGATAGCTCCGCAAGCATGCCGACCGCCCCGACCGAGCCTGCTGACGGCAACGAGGAGACCGCGAGCAAGGACTACGCCGATTACATCATCAAACTTGCCGGCGACGAGTGGGATAGCTCGAAGGGTACCTGGAAGGACGAGAACGGCACCTACGCTAAGGCCTTTGCCGACGATGCCTTTACGGCCGATAGCGCCACCTATAAGCAGGCCATGACCGCCTACTACACTGCTTACCAGCAGTACTCTTCGCAGGCTTCGAGCGCCAGCTCCAAGTGGACCGAGTATGCTAACGGCCTCTACGCCAAGGCCAACATCAGCATCTACGGCCTGTTTGCGTAAAGAGTCGCACGGCTCATCGAGCATCTAGCCGATAGACAGCAGAAAGTCCGCCAGTACGGAAGTCGTTCTGGCGGACTTTTTGCGTTGAGGGCGTGATTGGCGGCTTAATTATGGCTATTCATCTTTAAGTCCAAAAAGGTTATCGGCTTCATCGTCAGGCATATATTCCAGTACATCGCCCGGTTGGCAGTCGAGTGCCCGGCATATCGCGTCAAGAGTTGAAAAACGTATGGCAGAAACCTTGCCCGTCTTAATGCGTGACATATTGACCTGGGAGATGCCCACGCGTCCCGCAAGCTCTTTGGATGAGATCTTGCGTTCGGCGAGCATGCGGTCAAGCCGCAGAATAATCATGGATTCCCCCTAGAGCAACTCGTCATCTTGTTTTTGCAGGATATACCCGTAGCGGAAGATGCTGGCAATCAGGCAAATAATCAGGCCCGCAAAGAGCATGGAGGGCTCGAATAACTGGCCGGCGAACGCATCCGTAAAGCTGCCGCCAAATCCTGAGAGTATCATTCCCGTGATTACGGCACCAAGAAGCCTCACGGCAACGCCGCCGATAAGGAATAAATGTCCTACTCGACGAAGTGTCTGGTTACATTCAAGGTCAAAGGGCCTGCCTTCCTTTTCAATGTTTAAGAAAAGCCTGCGCACGCTTAGCGCGATGGTAAGCGCGAGGCATGTCATCAAGAGGCTCCCTATGGCAGTGTGACCATCGTGTGCGACGAGCATAAGTGGGGTCTGCGCATCGGTACCGACGATAGCCAGGCACGGCCCTTCGCCGCCTTGAAGTTCTACGGATTGGAGACACGACCCTTGGGAGAGGCTAGGCAATACGAGTAGAAGGTCAATCGCAATGACTGCGAGAAGTCCCAGAGCGAGCGCCACGGTGGTGCAGATTGTGGCCCATTTGCAGATGCGAGTGAGCTTCCTCAGATCGGCTATTGCCTGTTCACGGTCGATGGCTTCATTCGATTTGGATACGTTCCAGCGGATCATAGCTCCTCCAACCAATGTCTTGGATGATACTTGTATCTCATATCATATTTAATGATAAACGATAAACAATTACAGATTAGAGTAAGTAATGTTTGTGAGACGAATAGCGAGAGCTATGGCTCATTTTGGGTGTCGGAGTTTGGCACGCGGGGGATGAGGACAAATGTCAAAACTTCCCTTGATCGCGCAAGCGCTCCATTGTGTTTCCCTAATTCATCTGGGAAAACGACTGCAAACGATTGCAAGTAACCGGTGAACGGTCGAAAACTACCGTTCACCGATAATCTCAAAACTGGTTCTAACTGGTATTAAGTCAAAAAGACCAATTCACATATCTTCACAATGACCTGCAATTTTTCTACACGCTATTTTTAGCCGCCCTGCGTTGTTTAGACACAGGAAAAGATCCGATCTTTTGCCAAAGCATTTCGGAACGGTTTCAAAACCGCAGGTAGAAGTGTTAACGACCGGTAAACGGTCGATTTATCACCGTGAGCGGTGCAAAAACGTTTTACCGTATGAA
>CABSNH010000059.1 GCA_902478985.1 uncultured Collinsella sp. | reverse complement strand
TCTACACCCTAGAGTTCGTCGGCAGCGTCAGATGTGTATAAGAGACAGGAGGGTGATGAATGATGAAGCTTTCACATGAATCCAAGGCACGCTTGGGCGTTGGCATCGGAGCGTTTGTGCTTATCATTGGGCTTGTCTTTGGCATTTCGCGGCTATTGGCTCATTCCGATATGGTGCGTACGACCGGTATTCTATCTGGAGATTTGTCTGATTTTGACGATATGTTTGACGACGATGATCTCTTGGATAGCGGTAACTATTCCGCTCGGCCTCAGCAGCTTTCGAGCGAAACGTTTGATGCCGACGCGTTCCAATCGCTCGACTTGGACGTGACGTCGGGGACGGTCGAGGTTAAATGTGTCTCTGGCGGCCCGGTGCGTGTTATCGAAAGCGGCCGCGTTGCGAAGGGAACGTCTGCTTCTGATGCGGCTACCCGGAACCTTGCTGAGGTCAAGGGCTCTACGCTCAAGATCAGTCAGTTCGACTACGATGATAAGCGCGCGATTGACCGCACAATTACCATTGAGCTGCCGCGAGATGTTGCGGATAACCTGGTGGGCATTACGGCGAATGTAGGGTCGGGCGACCTGGCGGTCGCGGACATTGCGTGCCATGATCTGGATATAACGTTGAATTCGGGAGACGTTGAGTTTACGGGCACCGTGACCGACACCCTGAATGCCGAGGTCGGTTCGGGCGACATGACGTTCGAGCTCTACCAGGCGCCCGCGAAGTCGATGGACGTGAGCGTGGGCTCGGGCGATGTGGAGATGACGGTTCCGAACTCTACGGGCTTTAAGGCGAGCCTCACCTTGGGCAGCGGCGACTTCGAGAGCGATTTCCTTCCGCTTGACTACGACGGCGAGACCATTTTGAATCTTGAATTCGATAATGGCGATAAGTCCGCCACGTATCGTTTTGAGGTTGGTTCGGGCGACATGTCATTTGATTCAGAGTGACGGGCGGTTATCGAAGACTTATAAACCATAGCTGCGCTGTTTGATGGAGGCGCCGGAGCCGTGACGGGCTCCGGCGCCTTTGCCTTTACAATGGGGGCATGGAACAGATTATCTTGAACATACTCGAGGCCCTGCGTTGCGGCGAGACCGTAGACGACAAGGCGCTCGTCAAACTGATACATGCCGAGGCGCGCCGCGAGGGTGCCGACAAACGCGATTTGGCCAAGCGCCGTCTGCTGCCGTTCTACCAGCGGGTTAAACGTGAGGAGCCGGCTCGTTGGGCTGGATGGAATGTCGATGCGGAGCTGGAGCGTCAACTGCTGCAGGTGCTACGCATGAAGCCTCGTCGCACGGCTTCGGGCGTGGCGACCATTACCGTCATCACCAAGCCCTGGCCGTGCTCGGGCGATTGCCTGTTTTGCCCCAACGATCTGCGCATGCCCAAAAGCTATCTGCACGCCGAGCCGGCATGCGCCCGTGCGGAGCAAAACTGCTTCGACCCGTATCTGCAGGTGAGCGCTCGCCTGACCGCGCTTTCGCAGATGGGTCATGCGACCGATAAAATTGAGCTTATTGTGCTTGGCGGTACCTGGAGCGACTATCCGCAAGGGTATCAGACGTGGTTTATGTCGGAGCTCTTCCGTGCGCTCAATGATGATGCGGTGGCGAGCGTGGCGGCAAATCCCATGTTGGCGCGTCCGGGCATAAGTCGTGCCGAGGCGGGGCGCCTGCTCGACGATGCGCCCGCCGATGCCCTGCCGCCGGTGGTGGCGGAGCGTCGCGAGCGCTACCGGGCTGCCGGCATTGCGACAGACGAGGCCGAGCTCGCGAGCGGTGTTGCAGGAGAGCAGGAGCGCGTGGATGTTGCTGTGGGCGGCTACAACCGCGCGGTGCGTCGTCTGTACGGCCCTGGCACGCCGTGGGGCGAGGTTGCCGAGTGGCAGGCGGCAACGATGGAGGAACTTGAGCGTCAGCAGCGCATCAACGAGACGGCGAAGCATCGCGTGGTGGGGCTCGTTATCGAGACACGCCCCGATGCCGTAACGCCGCAGGCCCTCACACTTATCCGCCGCTTGGGCTGCACCAAGATTCAGATGGGTATTCAGAGTCTTGACCAGCATCTACTCGATATCAACGAGCGCCGCATTTCGGTGGCGCAGATCGAGCGGGCGTTTTCGCTCGCGCGCCTGTTTGGCTTTAAGATCCACGCGCACTTTATGCTCAACTTGCTGGGCGCCACGCCTGATGGGGACAAGCGCGACTACGAGCGCTTTATGACCGAGGGCGCCTTTATGCCCGACGAGGTCAAGGTCTACCCGTGCGCGCTCATCGAGGGCTCGCGTCTGGTGGGCTGTTACGAGCGTGGCGAGTGGCGCCCCTATACAGAGGACGAGCTGCTCGATGTGTTGGCCGACGACATCGTGGTGACGCCGGCGTTCTGCCGCATCAGCCGCATGATCCGCGACTTTAGCTCCGATGACATCATGGTGGGCAACAAGAAACCCAACCTGCGCCAGCTCGTTGAGAACCGCCTGGCTGCTCGGGGTGACGGTGCGACGGTGCGTGAGATTCGCTATCGCGAGATCAGCACGGCGGGCGCCGACCTGGACGAGTTGACCCTTGACGAGGAAGTGGCGTACGAGACGCCGGTGACGCGCGAGCGCTTTTTGCAGTGGGTGACACCGCAGGGCAAAATCGCGGGCTTTTTGCGCCTGTCGCTGCCCGACCGCGCGTTTGTTGCCGCGCATGCGGACGAGTTGCCGACGGTGTCGGACGAGGCGATGATTCGCGAGGTTCACGTGTATGGCATGGCGGCGCGCGTGGGCGATCAAGGCCAGGCGGCGCAGCATCACGGGTTGGGGCGTTTGCTCGTAGAGCGTGCGTGCGAGATTGCCCGGGATGCGGGTTATGCGCGTATCAACGTGATTAGCGCGATTGGCACACGTGAGTACTATCGTCATCTTGGATTTTATGACCATGGCCTTTATCTGCAAAAGGAGCTCTAGATGAACAAGCCGAGTGTTTCTGCCGGCGTCGTTGCCGGCGTTGCTCTGGGGGCCGCGGCGCTTGGCGCGGCCGCTGTCGCTGTCCGTGCTGCCTGTCTGCAGGTTGCGCGAACCCGCAATGGGTTGGCGCGTGTGAAACGCGTGCACGATGAGGGCGGCGACGAAGTCCGTGTATTGGTGCAAGGCGGCGTTTACCAAAGCGCAAGCTACGTTGGCGAGCGTTGGGCGGAGCCCGTCTTTGCGTACTACCGCGCGTTTGACGACGTGTTTGAGGCTGAGGACGCAATGCGTGATGCTTACGGGCATGGTATCGACCGTATGCTCATGCTGGGCGGCGGCGGGTTTGCCTATCCCAAGTTTGCACTGATGTCGCACGAGGACTTGCGCATGGACGTCGTTGAGTACGATGCCGAGATTACGCGCCTGGCGCGCCGTTGGTTCTACCTGGACGAGCTGGAGCGCACGGTGGGCGATCGCCTGCGAGTGATTACCGCTGAGGCTCGCTCGTATCTGGGCGTGACGAGCGTGGGTCATCGTCGCTACGACGTGGTCGTGAGCGATTGCTTTGGCGGTGCCGAGCCCGTACGCGAGCTGGCGACGGTTGAGGCATTGCGTTTGGTGCGAGGCAGCCTGAACCCCGGGGGCATCTATGTTGCCAATATCGTGAGTGCGAACAGGGGGAGCGACGTGACGTTCCTGCGCGATTGCGTTGCCGCGGCACTCGAGGTATTCGCCCACGCCTGGGTGGTCCCATGCGGCGATGCGGAGTTCGGCGGCGAGGAGAACTACCTGCTCATCGCCAGCGACGGCGACTATGTCTTTGCCGAAGCTGTACCCTTCGACACCGACTTCCTCGGCACCGTCCTTCACGACAAGTAAGTCTCTCCGTCCCAAAAAGACGGGTCTTAGGCGTGGTCGCTCCAGCTGCGGACACGCTGCTTCATGCCCTCTATGTCGAGCACGCCTTCGGCAAAGCCCTTGCGCACGAGCTCTTCGGGAACAAACTCGTCGTAGCGGTCAAAATAAGGCACCTCGCCGGGATAGACGAGCTCGATGGGATCGAAGTCCTTCTCGGCCTCGGCGGCGAGCACCTCAAAGAACGTCTCCTCGTCGGCCTTCATCTTAAACTGCATAAAGTACGGGCGTGATGGGTCGAGTCCGCGAAGGCCCAACTCCGCGGCACATTTAATCTTGAGCATGCGCTCGAGGGCCAAAAAGGCGTAGCTGCCCAGCCAGGGGAAGAGCACCCAGGTATCGCCGCCCAGGTTAATGAGCGGTTTAGTTCCCGCGCCCGAAATCTCGGCCGTATGACGAGCCTGCGCAAGGCGGGCCCGTGCGTTACCCATAAGGTACGGATACGCGGCGTGTTCGTTGAGCGCCTTGCGCATGCGCTCGAGTACGTGTGTATTGATGTCACCGGGACAGTCGCCAAAGTAGGCCGGCACCCGGCCCTTGACCTGCGTGGCAAAGACGGTATGACGCTTCCAGTCCACTTCCTCGACAATCCAGCAGTGTCCGGCGATGGCGATGCGCTCACCGGGCGGTGGCGGATTGACGATCGTGCCCAACTCGGCCGACTCGCTGCGAACGGTGAACTCCTCGTTTTCCTGGAACACGGCGTAAAACTTAAAGTTGTTAATAATGCGCTCGCCCGCGAGGCCCACAATGAGCCCACCGCCCTCGGTGACCTGGATGTGGTCGATCTTGATGAGGTGGCGCAGCAGTACGCGATAGTCATCGGCCGAGACGCGGTGGAAATAGCTGAGCGTGAGCACGCGCTGGGCAAGCTCTGCCGGCGTGAGTTCGCCGGTGCTGGCGAGGGTCGACATGGTCTGGTGATAGAGCAAGCTGTAGGGGAGTCGATCGAGCTCGGGCGGCTCGACCCACTTTTCCTCGCGATAGAGTTGTACGAGTGCGATGCCCTGCAGGAGCTTCCACGGAATGGTTTCGGGCATCATCGTGCGCGGCTCGGGTTCTTCCTCGCGCATGACAAACCACATCTCGGGCGGAAGATCGCGGCGTCCCGTGCGCCCCATGCGCTGCAAAAAGGAGCTGACGGTAAACGGTGCATCGATCTGGAACGCGCGCTCCAGGCGACCGATATCAATGCCGAGCTCCAGCGTGGAGGTGGTGACGGTTGTCTGTGCCTGTTCCTCGTCGCGCATGAGCTCTTCTGCCGTCTCGCGTAGCGATGCCGAGAGGTTGCCGTGATGGATAAGGAAGCGGTCGGGCTCGTGCCGGCTCTCGCAGTAGCTACGCAGCATGGAGCATACGGCCTCTGCCTCCTCGCGCGAGTTGGCAAAGACCAAGCACTTTCGGCCGCGCGTGTGCTCAAAGATATATCCCATACCGGGGTCGGCGTTGTCTGGTGCTGTATCGGTGGGGTTGAGTAATGCCTGTTCGGGTGCTTGGGGGATGTCGACTTCGCCCTCGGGGGCCGAGGAAGCTTGGCGGTCCTTGGGAGCGGCCTTGCCCTGTGCCCGCTCACGACGTTGACGGCGCTCCTCTTGTGTGAGCTGTCCGCTGTGACGCATGTCTTGGGCGCCGGCGGGCAGTGCCGCGGATGCCGCCGCATCGATGCGCTCGCACGCAAGCACTTCGGCCTCTTGAGGACCTGTACCCATGAATCCCCGCTGCTGCGCCTGGGGGCCCGAGTTGTAGAAGTGCTCCATGGAGATGCGCCACACGCGACGCGGTTCCTCAAAACGGGGGATAATGCAGTCGCGCCCCGTTCCCTGTGAGAGAAAAGCGCCCGTGCGCTCGGGGTCGCCGATGGTAGCCGAAAGGCCAATGCGGCGAGGCTGCACGCCGGCCATGCGCGAGAGTCGCTCGATAAGGCAGAGCGTTTGCCCGCCACGGTCGCCGCGCATGAGCGAGTGGACCTCATCGATGACCACGTAGCGCAGGTCGCAAAACATGCGCGGGATCGCCATGTGCTTATGGATTAAAAGCGCTTCGAGTGACTCGGGTGTAATCTGCAGGATACCGCTCGGTTTTTTAATGAGCTTAGCCTTGTGCGACTGCGAGACATCGCCATGCCAGTGCCAGACAGGGATATCGGCCTCTTCGCAGAGGTCGTTGAGGCGGACGAACTGATCATTGATGAGCGCTTTGAGGGGGCCGATGTAGAGGGCGCCCACGCTCGCGGGCGGGTTCTCCCAAAACTCGGTCAGGATGGGAAAGAAGGCTGCCTCGGTTTTGCCGGAAGCTGTGGATGCCGTTAGGAGCACATTGTCTTGTGTGTTAAAGATGGCATCTACCGCCGCAACCTGGATAGAGCGCAGACTCTCCCAATCGTGGGAGTAGATGAAGTCTTGGATAAACGGAGCATATCGGTCAAAGGCGTTCACGGGGCCTCCCCTCAAATACGAACCTCTCAATGCGGTTGGCAATGGTTTGCTGCATTGCTGTCTCAACGTTTGTGCAGATAAAAGCTGCCAAAATAGACCTGTCCCTTTTTGGCAGGTTAGATGGTGAATTCGGCGAAGTTGCGGTTGCCGTCTGCGGTGCCGGTGTCGCCTGTTGCGGCTGCCGGTGCCAGCGCGTCGCCGCCGACGCTTTGCAGCAACTCAGCCACGTTTGCATCGGGGTTCTGGCACAGGATATCGAGCAGCTCGATAAAGTCACGGATGACCTCACGCGGCGTCAGGTGCGTATCGGCTCCCACGCGGCCAAACTCAATCTTGAGAAAGTCTACCAAGTCGTTCTCGGTAAGCGTGGGCGTCCAGCCAAAGTATCCGGCATGGATCTGCATGAGTTTTTCGATCAGCACCAGCAACTCCTCGTAGGTGAGTGGCTGCAGGCGGATGATGGGCGCGAGCATGTCCTTAAGGTCCTCGCGTGCAAAGCGGCCCTGAGCGAGTCGACTTCGCAGGGCCTCGTAGGAGAACACGCCACGGCGGCGGTCTTCGATGGAGGTTGGCGTGCCGCCCATGATCATGCCCAGGTACTGCGCCTTGCCCTGGAGCGTGTCGTTGTACATGGTCAGGATCTTCTCGTAGTTGTATTGGCGTGTGATGGCGTTGGGAATCTTATACAGATTCACGAGCTCATCGATGAGCACCAGCATGCCCTTGTAGCCGCTGCAGACCAAAAAGCGCGCAATGAGCTTAACGTAGTCGTACCAGTCGTCATCGCTGATGATGGTCGAGGAGCCCAGCTCGGCGCGTGCCTCACTCTTGGTGCGGTACTCGCCGCGAATCCATTTGGTCACGCGGCTCATAGCTTCTTCGTCGCCCTCGGATACGGCCGCGCGGTAGCGGCGGAGCATGCGGGCGAAGTCGAAGCCGTGGACCATTTCCTCGAGTGGGGCCAGTTGGGCATTGACGGCAGACTCGTCGGCATCGGCACACGAGGCGACCCAGCGATCCAGGATAAGGTTGAGCGCACCGCCCTCGGGGCGCGTCTTGGTCGATATGTTGCGGATGAGCTCACGGTAGGTGGCAAGGCCCTGTCCCTGGCCGCCCTGCAGGCGGCGCTCAGGGGATAGGTCGGCATCGGCCACGACGAATCCCTCGCCCATGGCGTGCGTGCGGATGGTCTGGAGCAAAAAGCTCTTGCCGGCGCCGTAGCGACCGACTAGGAAACGGAAGCTTGCGCCGCCATCGGCGATGAGGCTCAGGTCGGTGAGCAGAGCACGGATCTCGACCTCGCGCCCCACGGTGATATAGGGAAGGCCGATGCGCGGGACCACGCCGCCCTTGAGCGAGTTGAGAATGACGGCGGCGACGCGCTTGGGCACGTGGGGTGCTGCGGATGCGGTATCACTCATGGTCTAGGTATCCTCTCACGTCTGCTTCGTAGTCCTCGATAATCTGCGGTCCTGCTGAGCCAAATTCAATAACGGTGTCGCCCACCAGGTCAAAGAGCGCTTCGTTGATGCTATCGACGAGCATGTCCTCACTCTTGCCCGACTGTGCCACCGCCAATGTGGCCTGCGCCGTGTTCCGCTCGAGGAGCGCGCGAAGGAAGGCATCTGCGGCGGGCGCGAGTTTGTTCGCAGCTTCGGCAGACGCGGGCGTTACGGGCGCGGGCATAGACACGAGGAGCGGTGCCACGACGCCAAACTCTTCGGTGGAGACAGTCGGCTCGTCGGGTTCGTCTTGCCGTGTGGCCATCTCGCCAGGTCCGGCGGTCATGCTGGGCGCAGACTCGGTGTTCGGTTGCTCGATAAGCGTCGCCTCGGCTTCCATAGACACATCATCCTCGCGCTCCTCATCAATCAAAAGCGCTTCACGCGTTTGCGCGGCGGCGCTCCGAATGTGCCCCAGCTGACTCAAATCGATATCGATCTTGACAGGCTGGTGCGCGGCGTCCCACGAAAGCCATGCCACGATCTCGTCATCGATGATCTTGGCCAGATATTTGGGGACCTTCTCCTCCTTTAGGGGATGGGTGGGGTCTAGGGCCAGGCGCAGGCGTTGGTCGCAGGCGCGCATCATCTCACCGAGCTTGCTACTTTTTTGTCTGCTGCCGTGGATGCGCATGCATTCCCAAAAGCCATTTTGGCAGCGATAGATGTGAATGGGGTCCAGGCGATATTCGCAGTCCTCGTGGCGCTCGGGCGCAAAGAACACGGCCGAGGCAAACATGGTGTAGGGCATGGCCGTCTCCTCCCCAAACAAGCTCGCTACGATGCCGGTCTTTCGGTGCGTGTCATAGTAGCGCGCCATACGGACATACACGGCGCATGCCACGTGGCGCAGGTCGCGATGGTGGGAACGGTCGAGCCGTGAGTTATTCAGGTTGTACGTGGAGAGGGCGTTTATAGCGGTCATGAGTCGCTCCTCGCCTGCCTCGTCGGGCGGAAGGGGGAGCGTGGGCTCGGAGGTCTTGCGACGCGCAGGCGGCAGGTCCGACGGCGCCGGCGCGGGCGCAAGACCTCGCGCCGCACGCCGCAGTTCGATGAGGGCGTTGTCGAATGCGACGGTTTTAGAGTCGCGAAGCAGCTCGGGGTCGAGCCCGTGGAACACGGCGTAATCTTGCAACCACACGCGTGCAAACCGGTCGATGCCGGGCTCGAAGGCACGATAGGCATCCCAAAAAGCCTTGATCTTTTTAAAACCATCAAGTGGGTCATCTACGCCAATGCCGCAGATCAGCTCATAGAGGTACAGGAAGGCAAAGGACGTAGACGTTTCCTCGACGGTTCCGCGGCGCACTTGGGCGCGCCAGGTAAAGTACCCGCGCAGCTGGCGATCGCTCATAGCGTTGTAGGTTGGGAAGTTCGACTTAAAGGTGCCGTTATAGGGGCAATCGTCCTCAAAATCGGCCATCAGCAGGCCTTGGCGGTAGAAAAGCTCGGCTTCCGAAAGCCAGCGACCCGCGCCGCCTTTGGGGTCATCCTGCCAGCGCGATATCTCGCGCATCTTGCGGTACTGGTCGGGAAGGAAATTCTGCATCTGACGACCGGTTTTGAGAATCGGCTCGTCAGCATAGACTTCGTTTG
>CABSNH010000058.1 GCA_902478985.1 uncultured Collinsella sp. | reverse complement strand
ACACCCTAGAGTTCGTCGGCAGCGTCAGATGTGTATAAGAGACAGTCCTTGTTGTCCTTCATGACAACGGTGGTCTCGGTGTGGCTGAAGGTGTCGTGCTTCTCGGTCAGGTCGAGCTCGCCACAGTAGCAATCGGCGTGGGTGGCCTCGTTGGCCGTCTTGAGCTGGCCCACCAGCAGCACGTCTGCGATGATTACGATGATCAGCGGCGCGACGATGTTGATGAGGACGCCCTCGATATCAAAGGTGAGGTAGTCCGGATTGAAGGCGTTCTCGCCCATAAAGAGAATCTGGGAGAGGACAAACCCGATCACAAAGAACAGCACCGAGGCGATGGCGAGCTTGGGCTTGGAGCAGGGGAGCTCGCCGACCATGCGACCGGTCTGGCCGTTCATGGCAAACAGATAACTCTTGCCGTTCCACGAGGTGGAAAGCATCCACACGGGAAACAGGGCGTAGTCGCTGTCTTCCCAGGTGTAGTCGAGCTGCTTGCTTTCGACCGTGGCATCGTCATATTCGTCGACGACGGTCTCGCGCAGGGCCGAGATCGTGCTCTCCTCCATGCGGCGCTCGGCACGCGCCTTGCAGGTTTCGCAATCCTCGTCGTAGCGGTTGGCGATGTAGCCGGGCATATACGCGACCGAAAACGGGCGCAGCGCGTCGTAGTCAAACGGCTCGATGGCGTCCATGTGGCCGTCGGGCATCTTGGACGATCCGTCGACG
This sequence comes from uncultured Collinsella sp., assembly GCA_902478985.1. Classification (GTDB taxonomy): domain Bacteria; phylum Actinomycetota; class Coriobacteriia; order Coriobacteriales; family Coriobacteriaceae; genus Collinsella. The sequence continues at coordinate 8,725 of CABSNH010000058.1, read as the reverse complement.
GGCACGCGCTCAAACGAGATATTGCCTTTACGGTAGGCGTCGTAGTGGTCGGTGGTCGTGACGGTGCGATCGGATTCCTCAGTCACGGTCTCGTTGGTCGCATCAAAGCACACTTCGCCGTCCACGCGGGCGCCGTAAAGCCAAAACGGCACGTAAACGCCTTGGACTTCGTCGATATGGTTGCCGGTGACAAAGCTCTTGGGCAGCAAGATCTTGCCCTTGTAGTGTTCCTTGAGTGCGGCCGTGACGTCGTCGCGACCGAGCTTAAACGGAATCACCAGGTCGGGTGAGAAGTCGCCCGAGAGCTGGCCGGGTGCCACGGCGGAGTTGCCGCAGTACGGGCAGGTGGTGACGGCGACGGTGCCGTCGGACACGAGCTCGGCGCCGCACGACGAGCAGATGTAGCCGGCGTTTTGAGCCAGCTCCTGCACGGCATCGTCGACAGCAGGCTTGGGGGCCGCGGCTGCGGCATCGGCTTTGGCATCTGCCTTGTCCTGGCGCTCGCGATAGAGGGCCTCGACTTCTTCGACTTCAAAACGCGAATCGCAGTAGTCGCAGACGAGCTTTTGCTCGGCACTGGCAAAGTGAAGGGGGCCGCCGCACGCGGGGCACTGATAATTGACACTCTCGAAGGCCATGATCGGTCCTTTCCGTGCCGGAGACTATGCGCCGATGGCGCCGCCGCAGTATTCGCAGCGCCCACTGGCATCGGGAATGGTGGTTGCACCGCAGAAGGGGCAGGTGACCGCGGTCTTGGGGGCCTTGGCGGCCACGACGCTGTCGCGCGTTTCCTGACGCAGCTGCACCAGCGCGTCGCGGACCTCGGTTGCCTGGCGTTTGGCCTCGCGGTATTCGATGGAACCGCGCTGGTCGATGGTGGAGTCGTTCACGCGCAGGTTGATCTCGGTAAAGTACGGCGTGTTGACGTGGATGGTCAGGTTAAAGTCGTAATCCAGGTCGTAGCGCGGCGGGTTATAGCTCTCGCGCTCGCCGTCCTTGGTCTCGCGATAAATCTCGGTGCGATGCTCGTCGATATCCATATCGCAGCCGAGCACCTGCGAGAACTCAATGATGTCGGGATTGGCGTCGCGCCAGCGGCTCTGCGAGGTGATGATCAGCAGGCCCGCGTCTTCGTCGAGCATGATGTTGGTGCGCCCGGCAGAAAGCGTGCGCGTGGGGTTGAACGACGCCAAGCGCTCGGCATTGGCCTCGCGGTAGGCGAGCTGCCCGCGGATATCGTCCGCGGTGCTGGAGCGATAGCCGTGGAAGTAGGGGGAGAGCTTGCCGGCGCACTCTTTGCACAGGTAGCCTTCGTTGATCTTGGTCTTTCCCAAAAGTCCCAGCTCGGTACCGCAAATCGCGCACTCTTTCTTCTCGAACATCTTGTCAAAGAAGCCCATGGCTGCCTCCCATCAACAGGTAGCGTGTGTCACTTTTGATGATGGGGGAGTGCGCGATCTTTCACGATACCCAGACGGCTCAAGGAGTCTCCACAACTGGGACACATGGCCCATTTTTGACTAGTCATTGGGGACGTTCTTAAACGACTAGTCGCGGGGGACACTCTTCGGCCACTCATTGGGGACGTACTTAAATGAGTGGTAGTTGGAGACACTCCTGGCCGAGCTAGAGATCGCGCGCGTCCCTTCTGGTCCATGCGGCTCAAAATCGCGGCGTGATGTGGACGGCTGGGGTCGAATTGGCAGCATTTCGAGCCTGGCTTCGATATTGAGACTGGTTCTTTATTAAAATAGATTTCCAGACAATTGAGTGGCTGGGGGTTAACCATGAGGGGCATGGGAGACACAACCGCATATTTGCGTCGGGGCATTCGGGAGATTATATGCCTGGCGCTGTTCTTCTTCACGTTTTTGGCGTGCGAGTATCTTTTTGATGTGCGCATGGCCGAGTTCGTGTCTCCAAACGAGGTCGTTATTTATGAGAGCCTTGTTATCGGCGCGAGCGTGATTGGCTTTTTTGTGCGTCCTATTCTGTACTATCGCCGTCCCCATGCCATTGAAGCAACGAGTGACGTTACGGGCGTTTTGCTGGTGGCGGCATTGCTGCTGTTGATTATGGCGGTTCAGGTTGAGGTGATAATTGCCGGCGGTTTGGTGGCGTGCTGCGCGCTGGGCTACTGCGGATCGACTGCCCATGCAAACTTTGCGCGGCGCTTTGCACGGACGCCCTGCTTGGCGCGTGCGGCTGCACTTTCCTACGCCATGGGCGTTCTGGTGCAGGTGCTCAACCACATGGTGATGCCTGCCGGCATTCCTCAGCAGGCTGTTCTGGTCGTCTGCGCGATCGCGCAGGTGGCGTTGCTCCACGGTGCCCGACGCGCCAAGCTGCGCGACGAGTCCAATCCCAACTTTGAACCCAGTGCTGCCGGGCTTTCGGTAGATGCTCTGGAATATGGCGCCAAGTGGCATGACGATCCCGAGGCAAAGGCGGCATTCCGTCGCGCCGTAGTTCGCCTGACCGTGGCGACGGCGTATCTTTCCGGCGTATTCGCCGCTCTCAACGCGGGCTTCACGACCCTGCATGCTGTCGGAGCCGTCGATTTGGGCGATTGGCCGCGCCTGCTGCTTGTCGTGAGCTCGTTGGTCGCTGGCGCACTATTTGACCTGCACGGCCGCTCGTATATGAATATCGGCATGACATGTGCCGCCATACTGTCCACGCTTTCGTTCTTTGTGCTCATCGTCGATGGCAATGGCGGCAACGAGCTTGCTGCCACGATCATCTTTTATCTGGGCTCGGGCTTTTTCGTGGTGTTCTTTACCACAAAATATGCCGCCGTCTCGCTCTATGCGCGCTGGTCATATTTTTGGCCGTGCATGGGTCGCGTCGTCAACAACGTGTGCTCGATGCTCGTGACGGCGCCGGCGGTGGCGATCATCTCGAGTCAAAACGTGCTGGCTGCGATCGGTGCGGCGCTCGTGATGTTTGTGGGCATTGCGATTACGCTGCTGGGGCAGTTGGGGCAACGAGCCGATGATGCCGTGATGCAGGATGGCCTGCCACTTGCCACCGACGATCTTGGTGGGAATCTTGCGCCCACATGCTCCGACCCCGAGCCCGTGGAGGCAGCGGAGCTCACGTCCGATGAACGCCTTGATGCCTTCGTCGCCACCTTTGGGCTTACAGAGCGCGAGCGCGATATTCTTGAGGTCTTGGTCGTTTCGGACCAGAGCGTTCAGGACATCGCCACAACGCTCTTTCTTTCGCGCTCCACGCTCTATCGCCACATTTCCTCGATCAACAAAAAGGCCGGTACCGCCTCGCGCGTGGCCCTCATCAACTTCTTCTGGTCCTGGACGCCCAAGGACTAGCTAATCTCCCAATAAGTTGCGGTGGAATAGTCCCTAAATTAAAGTCACGGGGCTTTAAACAGGAACTATTTCACCGCAACTGCTGGGGGGATAGACTGCGGCGGCGGCAGAGGCAACGGCAGCGGCGTTGGCAGCTGTGGTAGTGGCAACGGCAGCTGGCAGGGTGTTTTCCGTCTACTTGCTACAGCAGCTCGCCGTGGCGGGCAATGTAGCGGCGCTTTGCCAGCTGGGTGAGCGCGATATAGGCGGTAACGATGCCAATGAGCAGCCCAAAAAAGCTCGTGGGCAGCGGCATGAGGCCGAGCACATCGGCGATGGGGCTTGCCGGCAGCCAGGTGACGAGCGCCAGGCCCAGCACGGTAAGAACGCACAATGCGGGCGCGGCGTGGTCGCGCGGGCTCGGCAGATGCGGGGAGCGCAACATGTGGACCACGAGTGTCTGCGACCACATGGACTCGACAAACCAGCCGCTCTGGAAGAGCGCAGCAAAGGTCGCCATACCCGCGACGTCGCCCGCGGCGGCAAGCTCGGACCAGCTTGCGTCCACGGCGGCGGGGCACACGACAAAGAAGAGCGCGGCGAAGGTCACGATGTCAAACAGCGAGCTCACGGGGCCCAGCTCGAGCATAAAGCCCTTGATGGACGCGGCGTCCCAGGCACGCGGGCGGGCAGTCCAGGCGTCATCGACGGTGTCCCACGGCAGTGCGATGCACACGATCTCGTAGACCAGCGATAGCAGTACCAGCTGCAGGGCGCTCATGGGCAAAAACGGCAAGAACAGGCTCGCGACGGTCACGGACAGCACATTGCCAAAGTTGGAGCTCACCGTGGTCTTGAGGTACTTGAGCAGGTTGCCGTAAGTGCGGCGGCCTTCGATGATGCCGCGCTCGAGCACGCCCAGGTCCTTCTGAAGCAAGATGATATCGGCGGATTCCTTGGCAATGTCGACGGCCGAATCGACCGAGATGCCGCAATCGCTCGCACGCATGGCGGCGGCGTCGTTGATGCCGTCGCCCATAAAGCCCACGGTGTGGCCGAGCAGCTCGCGCATGACGCGCACCAGGCGTGCCTTCTGCAGTGGCGAGAGCTTGGCGAAAAGGTGAGTTATCTCGGCGCGCTCGGCAAGTTCGGCGTCATCGAGTGCATCGATCTCGGAGCCGAGCAAGACGTTGCTCGCGTCGATGCCGATCTGCTCGCAGACGGTGGCGGCGACGCGATCGTTGTCGCCGGTCAGGACCTTTACCGCCACGCCCTTGGCTTCGAGGGTGGTGACGGCGCCCGCGGCACTTGCTTTAGGTGGATCGAGGAAGGCCAAAAAGCCCATCAGCACCATGTCGCATTCGTCGGCGATGCCAAACTCGCCCACGCAGCGCGGATTGGTTTTCTGCGCCACGGCAATTACGCGTAGGCCCTCGGCGTTAAGCCCGGCGACCTGCTTGCGAATCTGGGCGAGCCTGTCTTTGGTGAGCGGCTGGGCGATGCCATCGACCTCGACAAAGGAGCAGATCTCGAGCATTTCCTCGGCAGCTCCCTTGGTAACCATCTGGGTTTTGCCCTGGGCGTCGGCTACAACTACGCTCAGGCGACGGCGCGAGAAATCGAAGGGCACCTCGTCGACCTTGGTATAGCGGTCGCGCAGGCTCTGACCCAGCATGGAATCGGGTGCGACGGTCGAGGGCGTCACGTCGGCACGGTCGATTACGGCCAGGTCGATAAGGTTCTTGAGGCCGGTCTGGAAGAAGCTGTTCAAAAACGCATGACGCAGCACGCGTGCGTCCTCGTTGCCGTCGGTGTTGAGGTAGCGCTCGAGCACGATGCGGTCTTCGGTGAGGGTGCCGGTCTTGTCGCAGCACAGGACGTCCATCGCGCCGAGGTTTTGGATTGCCGGCAGCTCCTTGACGATAACCTGGCGGCGGGCGAGGTCCTTGGCGCCCTGCGACAGGCTCGTGGTCACGATGACGGGGAGCATCTGCGGCGTGATGCCCACGGCCACGCTCGTGGCGAACAGCAGCGCGTCGATGACGTTGCCCTTGGTGGCGGCGTTGATGGCAAAGACGGCCGGCGCCATAACGAGCATGAGGCGTACGAGTAGCATGGAGACGCTCGAGACACCGCGGTCAAACGCGCTCTTCTCGCCGCGCCCGTTGAGCATCTTGGCGATGCTGCCCAGGTAGGTGTCCGAGCCGGTGGCAACGACAAGCGCCATGGCGGTGCCGTTTTGCACGGAGGTGCCGGTAAAGACGATGTTCTTGCAGGCGGAGAGCGGCAGCGCGGAGCCGTCGGCACCCTCGACGACGGTGATGGCAGCTGTCTTCTCGACGGCCTCGCTCTCGCCGGTGAGCGCGGACTCGATCACAAACAGATCGCGCGCGGTGATGATGCGGGCATCGGCCGGCACCATATCGCCGGCAGAGAGACGGATCACATCGCCGACGGCGAGCTCGTCGAAGGGGATCTCGACGCGCTCGCCGTCGCGCGGGGCGGTGCAAGTGTTGGAGACCAGGTCCTTGAGGGCCTCTGCCGCATTGCCGCTGCGGGCTTCCTGGATAAACTTCATGCCGCCCGATACCAGCAGCATGATGCCGATGACGATGACCGTGGAGGGGTCGCGCTGCGGCTCGGGCACGGCGAGCACGTCGATGTAGAGCGAGACCAGCGCGAGCGCGGCGAGGATGCCGGCGAAGGGATCGATGAACGCGTCGGCGATGCGGCGGGCGAGCGTCTTGGTCGGTGCCTCGATGGTGTTGGGGCCGGAGGCGTCCAGGCGCTCGGTTGCCTGCTCGGCGGTGAGGCCGTTTGCCGTGGCGTCAAGCAGTACGAGGGCGTCCTCGGCGCTATGGGTGGCGGCGAATATGGTGTTCTTGGACAGGCCGGTGTGAGCGGCAGGGCGCGCCGTGCGGCGGCGCTTGGAGATAGCTTCGAGTACCGTGGCGGTTTTGAGCATCAGCATAGGGTCCTCCTTGTTGAAGGGAGTTAGCGTACGTGTCGTATTTGCTTCAAAAAACCTAGATGTCGCTCACGTCAAGCTCGCGAACTACCACAAAGGGGACAGGCACCTTTGTGGTAGTTTTGACGATCGGTTCGTGGCGCTTATGCGAATACGGAATCCTCACGGCGTGCCGAGGGCGACATGCAGGTTTTTCGACTAGGACTGCCTTCCATGGCACACCTCCTTAAGGCCGGGCGCAGCGCGCTTTGGGTATCTCGTACCCGTTTCAATCCGCCCGTATTCTTGATGAGGGGTTTTGACATGTCAACCCCCATTGTTCAGAAAACCATCGTCTCCGACAAAGCTCTTACAGAATGCCGTGGCCTCAAAGCGCGCCCGCATCGACGCCCTGCCTGCGCTAAACTGGAAGGCACGTACGCGATTACGAGAGGAGCCCGCATGGAGGCTTACAAGCAAGAGTTCATCAAGTTTATGGTTGAGTCCGACGTTCTTAAGTTCGGCAGCTTTACGCTCAAGAGTGGCCGTCAGTCCCCGTTCTTTATGAACGCCGGCGCTTACGTGACGGGCTATCAGCTCAAGAAGCTGGGCGAGTATTACGCCCAGGCCATCCACGATAACTTTGGCGACGGCTTTGACGTGCTGTTTGGGCCGGCCTACAAGGGCATTCCCCTGGCCGTCGTGACCACGATTGCCTACCACGAGCTGTACGGCAAGGAGGTCAAGTACTGCTGCGACCGCAAGGAGGCCAAGGACCACGGTGCCGATAAGGGCAACCTGCTGGGCTACGAGCCCCAGGACGGCGACCGCGTGGTCATGGTCGAGGATGTCACCACCAGCGGCAAGTCCATCGACGAGACCTATCCCAAGGTAAAGGCTGCTGCCGATGTCGAGATCAAGGGCCTGATCGTGTCCCTCAACCGCATGGAAGTCGGCAAGGGTGGCGTGACCACCGCGCAGAAGGAGATCGAGGCCAAGTACGGTTTCCCCGTCGCGAGCATCGTCTCCATGGCCGAGGTCGTCGAGACCCTCTACAACCACGAGATTGACGGTAAGGTCGTCATCGACGACGAGCTCAAGGCCGCCATCGACGCCTACTACGAGCAGTACGGGGCTCGGGAGTAGGTAGTTACGCGGGTTTACCAACCCGCGTAACCAGTTGACGCTGCAAACCCGCCAGAGCGGCAATCTGCCTTTCAACTGCGGCGGCATGACCAGAAGGTCAATGCCGCCTCGTTTCAAGGCACCTTGCTCGCTCTGGCGGGTTTTCGCTGTCGTTGCCATAACATCGGCGTCGCCGTTGTTGGCACTTGGGGACGTTCCTTTTCTGCCGGCACCTTGGGACACTCCCAACGACTACCCGCAAAATGAGCGTGGATAATCTCCCGGTTTTGGCCTGTGTGCGGGCTCAAAGTGGGAGATTATCCACGCTCGTTAGGTTAGTGTCAGAAAATCCACGCTCGTTATATTTGGCTGGGCTGCGGTGCCTATCTAATCGGTTCAGCGTCTTCCCTGAGTATCGAAAGATACTCTTCATACCCGTACTGTCGGTATCTCTGTCTTGACTCGTCGAGTGGACGGAGGATACCCAATTCTTCAAATGATTTGACGAGCGAGCTCGCGGTGCTCCTGCCGATATCGAGTTGGGCAGCGATGAATGCGGTGTCGACGATGGGGTGCTCTTCAAGAATGCCCAACAGCCTTTGCCCGTTTGCAGCAGTCCTTCCGAGATTTTCGGTAATGGTTGCTGTGGAACGGTTATGGAGGTCAACAAGGTTTTTTAAAGACCCTACCGAGTCCTTCGCACTCTCAAGAAGACTGGCGCAGAAAAACTCTATCCATTCCTCGTAAGTGCCTCGCTCCCTTACGGATGTGAGTTGCCGGTAGTACTCGCTTCGATTTTTCTTGAACTGGAACGATGGGTAGAACAAGCAAGAATGAAGAACGCCATCATTGATGAGCATAAGTGTAATGAGAAGCCTGCCCAGGCGACCGTTTCCGTCTAGGAATGGATGGGCAGTTTCAAATTGGTAATGGACGAGCGCCGCCCGCACGATCGGATCCATTTCGACTTGAGGCTCATTGATAAATCGTTCGAGGTCCTGGAGCGTGTTGCTCAAATCTTCAATGTTTGGAGGGACGAACGATGCAGTTGCAATGGTGCAGCCTGAAGGGCCAATCCAGTTTTGTGAGGAGCGCAGCTCGCCTGGATTCTTCTCCGTTCCGCGCACTCCGTCCAGCAGGACCGCATGAACCTGCCTGAGAAGCCTCGTACACAAGGGCATCTTTTTGAGCAGTTCTACGCCGCGGTCGACAGCACGGACATAATTCACGACATCTGCGACATCTTTATGATGGAGTTGGGTTTGCGATGGACTAAGTAGGTCGTCAAACGTGCACTGGGCTGTCTCTTATACACATCTGACGCTGCCGACGAACTCTAGGG
>CABSNH010000057.1 GCA_902478985.1 uncultured Collinsella sp. | reverse complement strand
TGTGACCTCCCGGTTATCAGCCGGACGCTCTAACCAACTGAGCTACAGGTCCATCGCGCAAGGGATATATTAGACGAGTCGTTACGCGCGCGTCAACAACTTTTTTGAAAATCTTTGGAGTGTGCCCGCCGAGTGGGCGAGATGGGTTAGGTTTGCTGCTCGGGCAGTCCTGCGCAAGACGAAGGCCACATTAAGTGGCCTTCTTTGCGTGCGGAACTCGCGACAAACCTAACCCATCTCGCCCACTCGGCGGGCACGGGGTCCAGGATTGTCAAAAAAGCGGTCGGCGCGCAGTGCGCCGACCGCCGATATATGGGGTCTGATATTTTCTACCAGCTAGGGCCTCTTACTCGTCTAGGAGATCCTCTGGCATGTCGTTGCCGTCGCCTAGATCGACTGGGGTCTTTTCGGCATCGACCGTTGCCTCGGCCTCGGCGCCTTCGCCTTCGGGCTTTTCCTTAGCCGCCGTCATGCGGGCGACAGCGCACACACGGTCGTTGTCGTCGACGGTCATCATCTTGACGCCCTGGGTGGCTCGGCCGGTCCGGCTAATCTCATCGGTCTTGACGCGAATGACCGTCGCGCCTTCTGTCACGATGAACAGCTCGTGCTGCGGACCCACCGTCTTCATGGCCGCGAGGTTTCCCTTACGCTCGGTCATCTGGATGGTGTAGACGCCCTGACCGCCGCGGTTCTGCTCCGGATAGTCCGCGACCGGCGTGCGCTTGCCGTAGCCGCGCTCGGTGATGACAAACAGGTCGCCGTTGCCGTTGGTAACCTCCATACCCAAAACGCTCACGCCGTCCTTCATGCTAATACCGCGAACGCCGCTGGTGTCGCGTCCCGTGGCGCGAACCTGGTCCTCGGGGAACATGATCGCCTTGCCCGCAGTGGTGGCCAGGATGATCTTGTCGCCCTCGCGCACACGGCGCACGGCGAGCAGCGCGTCGTCGTCTCTCAGATTGATGGCGATCAGGCCATCACGGCGGCTGCGGTCGTAAGCGCTCATCACGGTCTTCTTGACCATGCCGCTCTTGGTGGCAAACATCAGGTACTCGTCGGCGGGGAACTCGCGGCAGCTGATGACGCTCGCGATCTTCTCGCCTTCCTCAAAGGGCAGTAGGTTGACGATCGCGGTGCCGCGCGCCTGGCGCGTACCCACCGGCAGCTCGTGCACCTTCAGGCGGTAGACCTTGCCTTTGCTCGAGAAGAACAGCACGTACTCGTGCGTGGATGCGATAAACATCTCGTCGATGACGTCGTCCTCTTTAAGGTTGACGCCCGACACGCCCTTGCCGCCGCGCTTCTGGGCGCGGTAGGCAGCCACCGGGATGCGCTTCACGTAGCCGGTGTGGGTGATGGTCACGACCATGTCCTCGTCGGCGATGAGGTCCTCGACATCCAGATCCTTTTCGACATGGCTGATCTCGGTGCGGCGTTTGTCGCCGAACTTTTTCGAAATCTCGCGCATCTCCTCCTTGATGACGCCCAGGATCTTCTCCTCATGCGCCAGCAGGTCCTCGTAGTAGGCGATGGCGCGGCGCAGACCGTCCAGCTCTTCCTGGATCTTGTCGCGCTCCAGGCCAGTCAGGCGGCGCAGCTTCATCTCGAGGATGGCCGTGGTCTGCTCGGGCGTAAAGCCAAAGCGCTCGATCAGGCGGCCGCTTGCCTCGGAGTCGGTCTGCGAGGAACGGATAATGCTGATGACCTCGTCGATATGGTCGAGAGCCATCAGATAGCCCTCGAGGATATGGGCGCGCGCCTGGGCCTTCTTAAGGTCAAAGCGAGTGCGGCGGGTGACGACGTCGACCTGGTGGTCGATGTAGTGCTGCAGCATCTCGCGCAGGCTCAGGCATTTGGGAACGCCGTTGACGAGCGCCAAGTTGTTGGCGCCAAAAGTCGTCTGCAGCGAGGTGTACTTATACAGGTTGTTGAGCACGACCTGCGGAATGACGCCCTTCTTGAGCTCGATGACCAGACGGATGCCCTTTTGGTTGGACTCGTCGCGCATGTCCGAGATGCCCTCGATGCGCTTGTCGTTTACGAGCTGGGCAATCTTCTCCTGCAAGGTGCCCTTGTTGACCATGTAGGGAATCTCGGTAAAGACCAGGCGGCTGCGACCGGTCTTGGTGGATTCCACGTGGGCCTTGGCACGCACGGTAATGGAGCCGCGACCGGTCTCGTAGCTCTGCCTAATGCCGGCACTGCCTATGATGATGGCGCCGGTGGGGAAGTCCGGACCGGGCATGATCTGCATAAGCTCGTCGACGGTGGCATCGGGATTGTCGATCAGGTAGCAGGTGGCCTCGATCGCCTCGGTGAGGTTATGCGGGGCGATATTGGTGGCCATGCCGACGGCGATGCCCTGACTACCGTTGACCAGCAGGTTGGGAAAGCGCGCGGGCAGCGCCACGGGCTCGGCGAGCGACTCGTCGTAGTTGGGCTGCCAGTCGACGGTATCCTTTTGCAGGTCGCGCAGCAGCTCCATGGCGGGCTTTGCCAGGCGGCTCTCGGTATAACGCATGGCCGCCGCGCCGTCGCCATCGATGTTGCCGAAGTTGCCGTGGCCATCGATGAGCGGTGTGCGCATGGAGAACCACTGCGCCAGACGAACCATGGCCTCGTAAACCGCGGAGTCACCGTGCGGATGGTACTTGCCGATAACTTCTCCGACCGTCCAGGCCGACTTCTTATGCGGGCGGTTGGGGTAGATGCCACTCTCGTTCATGGCGTACAGGATGCGGCGGTGCACCGGCTTTAGTCCGTCGCGCACGTCCGGCAGGGCGCGCGCCGTGATGACCGACATCGAGTACTCGATGAACGACTGCTTCATCTCGCGGCCGAACTCTGAAATCTGGAGCTGACCGCCGTTGATGTCCTCGCCGGCCGAAGCGCCACGATCGACCGCGCCGAAGCTCTCCTCGAGCTCGGCGTCGTCATCCTCATCATCTTCATCCTCGGCGTCGGGGTTATAGGAATCCGGATCGCCGTCCTCGCCCTGCTCGGCGCGGGCGAGTAGGCGCTTCAGATCATCGGGCATGCCGGCGTCGCCGGCCTCGTCCACACCCTCGTTGTTGTTGATATCGTCTGCCACGTTACCTCCTCATGGTTTGCGTGGTCCATTAGTTCCCTACCACGGAGACGGCTTTTCCAGGTGCCGCAGATTCGCCCGAAAGAGGAGGGAAGCGTACTTGGGTACGCGACCGACGATTGAGGGCGAAGGTGCGGTGGCTGGGAAAGCCGCGGGGATTAGGCGTCTAAGAAGCGCGCATCATGTGCGTGCTTCTCGATGTACTCGCGGCGATAGCCGACCTCGGAGCCCATGAGCTCGCGCACGGCGCGGTCCGCCACCACGGCGTCCTCGATCGACACGCGCTGCAGGATACGGGTCTTGGGGTCCATCGTCGTCGAGGCAAGCTGCTTGGGGTCCATCTCGCCCAGGCCCTTGTAGCGCTGAACGGTATAGCCCTTGCGCTTCTTGGTGATCTTGCCGTCCTTGGCCTTGCCGTCCTCGTCGTTGTCGTCGGGGTTCAGGCCCAGGCTCTGAATGGTATCTCGCAGAATCTCGTCTTCGGGCTGGCGGCCGTTGGGATACACGTAATGGATCTTGTTGCGTACCTTAATGCCAAAGATGGGCGGGCAGGCAACATAGACATAGCCGGCATCGATCAGCGGGCGCATGTACTTGTAGAAGAACGTCAGCAGCAGGATGCGGATATGCGCACCGTCAACGTCTGCATCGGTCATGATGATGATTTTGTGGTAGCGCGCCTTGCTGATATCGAAGTCGCCACCGTCGCCGGCGCTCGTCGTGACGCCGCAGCCGATCGCGGTGATCAGGGATTGGATGGTGTCGCTCGAGAACGCGCGGTGGTCACCCACGCGCTCGACGTTCAAAATCTTGCCGCGCAGGGGCAGAATCGCCTGGATGTCTCGGCGACGGCCGTCCTTGGCCGAACCGCCTGCCGAGTCGCCCTCTACGATAAAGAGCTCGGTCAGCTCGGCATCGCGTACCGAGCAGTCGGCGAGCTTGCCGGGCAGCGACGCCGTCTCGAGCAGGCTCTTGCGGCGGGTCGCCTCACGCGCCTTGCGGGCGGCGTTGCGGGCCTTGCATGCCTGCTGGGCCTTCTTGACGATCTCGCGGGCGGGTTTGGGATGCTCCTCCAGATAATCGGTCAGCCCATCGGTCACGATCTTGAGCGTGAGCGCGCGCATGTAGGAACTGCCGAGCTTGGCCTTGGTCTGTCCCTCAAACTGCGGGTCGGGTAGCTTGACCGAGATGACGGCCGAAAGCCCCTCGCGCACGTCGTCGCCGCTCAGGTTGGCCTCCTTCTCCTTGAGTAGGTTCTGCTTGCGAGCGTAATCGTTGATCACGCGGGTGAGAGCGGTGCGGAAACCCTCGAGATGCATGCCGCCCTCGGGGGTGTAGATGTCGTTGGCAAACGACATGACGTTCTCGCCGTAGCCGGCATTCCACTGCAGGGACACCTCGACCTCGCCCATCTTGGTCACGGGCGCATCCGGATCCGACTTGCCCTCGATATAGATGGGCTCCTTGAAGGCCTCGGGAACGTCTTTGCCGTCGTTGAGGAACTTGACGAAGTCGATGATGCCGCCCTCGTAGCAGAACTCCTCCACGTGGGGAGTCGCCTCGCGCTCGTCGGTCAGCACAATCTTTAGATTCTTATTGAGGAACGCCGTCTCCTGCAGACGGTTGTGCAGCGTATCGAAATCGTAGACACAGGTCTCGAAAATCTCGTCGTCGGGCCAGAAGCTGACGGTGGTACCCGTCGAATCCGAGGTGCCCACGACCTCCATCTTCTTGACGGTCTTGCCGCGCGAGAACTCCATCTCGTAGACGCTGCCATCACGGCGCACCTGCACGACCACGCGCTTGGACAGTGCGTTGACGACGGAGATGCCCACGCCGTGCAGTCCGCCCGAGACCTTGTAGGCCGAGTTATCGAACTTACCGCCGGCGTGCAGGATCGTCATAACGACCTCGAGCGTCGGGATCTTTTTGATGGGATGCTCGTCGACGGGGATGCCTCGCCCGTTGTCGACGACCGTGATGGAGTTGTCGGCGTGGACCGTCACGTGAATCTCGGTGCAGAAACCGGCCATGGCCTCGTCAACGGAGTTGTCAACGATCTCCCACACCAGGTGATGAAGACCGCTGGCGCTCGTCGAGCCAATGTACATGCCCGGGCGCTTACGAACGGCCTCGAGACCTTCGAGAATCTTAATCTCGCCGCCATCGTAATCGTTTTCGTTTGCCACACGTCCTCCTTCAGCTAAGAAAATGTGTACAGCCTTACTAGTTTATCGTAAAAAAATACCCTCGGGAGCGAGGGTATTTGGCTCTACAAGGCCACCAGATGCGATTTAAGGCTCTTTCTTGCTTTGCACGCCCTTGGCCCACTCGGCACTGGCTCTCATGGCATTCTCGAGGGCCTCGCGCAGTTTTTGGTCTTCGATGGGCGCCACTTGGCGCTCGATCTCGCCGCGTTCGGCTTCGCTTAGATCGGCGTGCGGAACCGGCGGTCGCTCGGTCACGGCCGGGCGCAGGCGCTCCTTGGCAGCCGGCGGCGTGTGACCGAGCGCGGTCGTTTTGAACACCAGGCCGTCCACATGCGCGCCGGCCCGCTCCATGCGCGCCCGGATGATCTCGCGCAGCAGCGTCATCTCCTGCGTCCACGAGGGCGAATCGAGATACACCAGCAGCTCATTGGACTCGGGCAGGTAGCGCAGGCCCGTCACGTGGCGTCCCTCGCGCGTGCCCGAGCACACCGCATTCCAGGCACGATAGACCGCGCGCGACTCCTCGGCAGCCTCCATTTGCGCGCGGCGCTCAGGTGTCGCGGCCGCCAGGATGCGCTGACGCTCGGCATCCAAAAAGCCGCCAAAGGCAACCGTTCCGTTCTCGCGCTCGTAATTAGCACGCCTCACCCATGCTCACCACCTTGGCTCGTTCAAGCAGGTCATCAGTAAAGTACCCCAAGTTGGTGGTGGTTATGACCGTCTGGATGTCATCACCGATCAGCTGCAGAAAAGCGCCTCGACGCCCGGCATCGAGCTCGCTCATCACGTCGTCCAAAAGCAGCAGTGGCGCGGTGCCCAGGATATCGCGCGCCACGGCCACTTCTGCCACCTTCCAGGCAAGCACCAGCGTTCGCTGCTGGCCCTGGCTGGCAAATGAACGGGCCGATCGGCCCGCGACGGAAAACTCAATCTCGTCGCGATGCGGACCCACAAGCGTCACGCCGCGGCGCATCTCCTCATCGGCACGCTCATCGAGGGCCGCGAGCATATGCTCGTACGCCCAACCTTTCAGTTCCTCGCGCCCCTCGGTTTGAGGCAAATCCCCCAGCGTGGACACATAGGACACGCCTGCGTCCTCACCGGACGCCACCTGCCCATACGCGGCGCGCACATGGCCTGCCAGTCGGTCGAGCAGGGCCAAACGATGTACGAGCAGGGCTGACCCGGCGCGGGCGATGGAGTCATTCCATGCGCCGAGCATCTCACGGCAGCACCAGGTCTCCTTGAGTAGAGCGTTGCGCTGCGTCACGCAACGCCCGTAGGTGCTCGCCAGGTCGGCGTAACGGGCGCTCAGTTGCACGCCAAAGTCATCGAGGGCGGCGCGGCGCACACTGGCACCGCGTTTGACCATATCCAGATGATCGGGGCAAAACAGCACGCTCGGCAAAACCCCGCGTACGCCGGCGGCCGAACATCTCTTGCCGTTACGGCTAAACGAGCGCTTGCCGTCCTCAACGCCCAGCCCCATATCGAGCACGCGGCCATCGCCCTCGAGTCTCAACTCGAGCCTGCACGAGCCCGTGCCGTCGTGCACGAGCTCGGTAGCGGTGGGATGCCTAAACGAGGCGCCGCTCGTCAAAAGCTGCAGCGCCTCTATGAGGTTGGTCTTTCCCGCCGCGTTGGGACCTGCGAGCACTGTCACACCGTCGCTCAGGGCAAGGCGATAACTGTCGAAGCTGCGATAGCGCGCAACGGAAAGATCGCGTGCGAACATGGTCATGGGCAGCGTTAGATGCGTACCGGCATGACCAGGTACAGGTAGTTGATCTTGTCGTAGGACTTGAAGATGCCAGCCTGCGAATAGCTCTTGAGCTCCAGCGTGATCTCCTTCTCCTTGGACAGGGCATTGAGGCAGCCAAAGATGTAGTGGTAGTTGAAGGCGATGGTGCCCGACTCGCCCTCGGCCTCGACATCAATCGTCTCCTGCGCCAGGTCCTGGTCGTTGGAAATGGAGGACAGGCCCATCTGGCCGTTCTCGACGTCAATCTCAAACTTGACGGCGGGGTTGGCGCTCGCGATAACGGCCACACGCTTAAGGGCGGCGTTAAAGGCGGCTACGTCGATCTTGACGCTCGTCACGCACGAATCGGGGATGAGCTGCTTGTAATTGGGATATACGCCCTCGATGCGGCGCGACACGTAGGTGGTGTTGCCGGCCTCAAAGACAACTTGGGTGTCGGTGGCGCCGATCATGATGGTCGCCTGGCTGGCCATGATGTTCAGGGCGTCGTTGAAGGCGTCGGCAGGCACGTTGAGCTCAAAGGAACCTTCGAGGGTCGAGGTCTCGACCTGCGTATCGCACACGGCCAGTCGGAAGGAATCGGTCGCGACCAGGCGCACGGTGTTGTTCTCGACCTTCATGTGCACGCCACCCAGGATGGGACGGGCCTTGTCAGTCGAGGTTACGCGCCATACGCGACTCACCATTTCGGACAGGATATCGGTCGGCAGTTCGACGGCGCTCTCGATGGCGTATGCCGGGAACTCGGGAAAGTCGTTGGCATCGAGCGTGTTGAGGCGAAAAGAGCTCTTCTCGCAGCCAATCAAAACCTGACGCTCGGACAGCTCAAAGGTGACCGGGGCATCGGGAAGGGTCTTGGTGATGTTGGAGAGCATCTTGCAGGGAATCACCATCTCGCCCTCCTCTTCGACATGAGCCGCAATGCGGTGACGAATCGAGATGGTGTAGTTGGAGGTCTGGAATTCCAAGATGCCGTCTTGTGCCTTGACGAGCACGCCCGACAGAATGGGAAGGGTGGATGCCGAAGCGACGCCTTTCATAACGACGCCGATGGCTTGCGTAAGCGAGCTCTGGCTGACGGTGAACTTCATCTTTTAATACCTTTCTATAGATATAAATATCTTAATAATAGTAATAGTACTGACGAAACTGTTGATTACTCCCAAAAGCGCTGGTCAACCCCAAAAAGAGAATCGACAGCATCCTGTGCGCAACCGACCGTGTTTTCCACGTTCAAAACCTGCGGAAAACTTTTCGTCGCCTTGGGGTGAGTTTTAGACACGTTATGCCCGGCGTTTCGACAAGTTTTCAACAGATGTCTCTATTTCCCTACGAACGCAGTGTAATTTTATCTCGTAGCGATTTGAGATCCTCGGTTACGGTACGGTCTTCCTGAATCATCTTCTGAACCTTTTTATAGCTCGTGCTGACGGTTGAATGGTTGCGGTTGCCAAACTCCGCGCCCACCGCCGTAGTCGTCATCTCGCACATCTCGATGGCCAGATAGATGGCGATGTGGCGGGCTTTGGCAATGTTGGCGTTGCGGCGCGGGCCGATGAGCTCCTCGTGCGTCACGCCGTATTGCTCCTCGATGACAGACTGGACCGTCTGCACGTTGATCTTCTTGGCCGACGTGTCGAAGTACTGGCTTGCGATGGCGTCGATGTCGTCGAAGCTGAGCTCGCTGCCCTCGCGTTCGCGGTCTCCCGCCTCGCCGGCACAGCGTTCGCAAAAGCTCTCGAGTTCGCGAATGTTGGTTCCCGAGACTTCTGCCATGTGCTTAAAGTGCTCGTCGGTCAGATGCCCACCATCGCCGCCATAGGCCGCCAGCAGCGAGTCGTCACCCGACTCGGGTGCGGCGGCTATCGTGTTCTCGTAGTAGCGCTGCAAGATCTTGTATTTCATCTCGTAGCTGGGCTCCGCCACCAAACAGAGCATACCGGCGTTAAAACGGCTGGTAAGGCGTTCGTCCATGCTCAGGTCTTTGGGTGCGCGGTCGGCTGCGATGACGACTTTTTTGTTGTTGCGGATAAACTCGTCCATGAGCTGGAAGAAGTAGTCCACGCTCGCGCGCTTGCCGATGATGTTTTGAATGTCGTCGATAATGAGCACGTCCACGCCATGGTATGCCTGCATGATGGGGGCGTTGCTTTTCTTTTGGCGGTCGAACTCCGTCATCAGGTCATCGAGGTATGCCTGCGAGTTGGCGTACTTCACCTTGATCTCGGGCGACTTTTCGGCGAGCTCGTTTTTGATGGCGAGCAACAGATGGGTCTTGCCCAGCCCCGATTTGCCATAGATGAACAGGGATGTGCATGTGCCGCGTTCGTCCGCGAGCGCGGCAAACTTGAGCGCCGAGCGATAGGCCTGTCTCTTATACACATCTGACGCTGCCGACGAACTCTAGGG
>CABSNH010000056.1 GCA_902478985.1 uncultured Collinsella sp. | reverse complement strand
TCGAGGCGCTCGACGAGGACTTCGACCTGCTCATCTGCGGCAAGATGGCGGTGGATGGCGATACTGCCCAGATTGGCCCCGAACTGGCCGGCGCCTTCGAGATTCCCTGCGTGACCGATGTGAGCTGCGTACAGAGCGCGGGCTTTACGACGTGCGGCTCGCTGGCGCTTGTCCACGGCTGTGACGCCGGCGAGGAGACGGTCTATCTGGAGATGCCGTGCGCGATGACGACCGCCAAGGAGATCGGCCAGCTGCGCATGCCGAGCATCGCCGGCATTCGCGCGGCCGAAGATGCGGATGTGCGGGTGGTCAGTGCTGCCGATGTGCATGCCGACCCTTTGCGCTGCGGCCTTACCGGATCGCCGACGCAGGTCGTGCGCTCGTTTGTGCTCGACCGTGACCAAACGTGCGAGGCCATCGAGGGCACGCCGGTCGAACAGGCGGCAAAGCTTGCCAAGATTATCGAGGGGATGGCTTAGATGAGCGGACTGATAATC
This sequence comes from uncultured Collinsella sp., assembly GCA_902478985.1. Classification (GTDB taxonomy): domain Bacteria; phylum Actinomycetota; class Coriobacteriia; order Coriobacteriales; family Coriobacteriaceae; genus Collinsella. The sequence continues at coordinate 9,075 of CABSNH010000056.1, read as the reverse complement.
GATAGCGAGGCATGCGTTGGCTGTGGCCGCTGCGTTCGCGCCTGTGCCTCGGGTGGCATTGTGGTGGAGGGCGAGCGCCCCAACCGCTGCGCCCATGTGACCGACGGCTGCATCTTGTGCGGCGGGTGCGTCGACGCCTGTCCCGTCAACGCCATTTCGATCGAGCGCGACGAGGCCGCCGGCGCGGTTGACCTCGATGCGTATCGAGACATTTGGGTATTCGTTCAGACCGACGAGCACGATGACGTGGCCCCGGTGGCCTACGAGCTCATGGGCAAGGGCCGCGAGCTTGCCGATGCACGCGGCTGTCGCCTGGTGGCGCTGGTCGGCATGGGCCCCGAGGGCTCGCTTGAGGACCTGGAGCATCTGGTTTGCGCCGGTGCGGACGAAGTTCTGGTCTGTCGTGACGAGCGCCTGCGTCAGAACGACGCGGAGGTCTATGCTCGCCTCATCTGCGATTTGGTAACCGAGCGCAAGCCCGAAGCCATTCTGTACGGTGCGACCGCTTTTGGCCGCGAGCTGGCGCCTGGCGTTGCCGTGCGCCTGCGGACGGGCCTTACGGCCGACTGCACCGTGCTTTCGATGGATACGGAGACGGGCCTGCTGCAACAGACGCGTCCGGCGTTTGGCGGCAACTTGATGGCCACCATTATCTGCCCCAACCACCGTCCCCAGATGGCAACGGTGCGCCCCGGCATCTTTAAGGCGCCCGACTTTGACTATAGCCGCTCCGGAACGATTACCCAGGTATTACTTGCGGAAGACGCCAAGGCTCGTGTCGAGATTTCGATTCCCGCCGAGGAATGGGGCCAGCAGGCTTCGATTGCCGATGCCGAGCGTCTAGTTGTTGTGGGTCGCGGTATTGGCTCCAAGAAAAACCTACCCTTGATGCGAAAGCTCGCCGAAGTCCTGGGTGCCGAGCTCGGCTGCACGCGACCCGTCGTGGAGGCGGGCTGGCTGGAGTATCGCCACCAGATTGGCCAGACGGGCGTGTCGGTTTCGCCTAAGCTCCTTATGAGCATCGGCGTTTCGGGTGCCATCCAGCATCTTGCCGGCATCGGCGGTGCGGAGTGCATCATCGCCGTCAACGAGGACCCAGATGCCCCCATCTTCGGCGTCGCCCAGTACAAGGTCGTCGGCGACGCCGTCGAGGTCGTTGAGGAGCTGCTGGCCCAGCTTGAGTGCTAGGCACTTGCCAGCCAGCTGCGCAGCTCGTCCTTTAGGCGCTCCCAGGTCGCTTGCGTGGCGGAATCGGTGAAGGGGCGCGTGATACCAAAGGGCGCGTCGAGCAGGCGGTAGATATCGCCCTGCTCGCGCGCCAGCGCGCGGCTTGCCGGATAGACAAGCTCAAACATAAAGCAGATAAGCCCCACCAAGTAGTCCGCGGGCTCATTGCGCTCATCGCGCGTGACGCAGCGGTGCTCGTCAAAGGCGGCCAGCGTCGGTGCCGAGAAGTGGCTGGCAAGAAACGCGTCCTCATTCACTTTGAGGATGGTGTCGACGGTACTGTCGGCGATGGTGCGCATGATGTCGATCTTGTCGCCATCGCGCACGATATCGCAGAAGCGCCGCGTGCGCTCGCCGAGCTGCGCGGGCAGACGGAAATTGCTGTGATAGGCAATGCTCGCTCGAATGAGTTCGTCTTCTACCGGATCGTCGATAAAGTCGCGGATACTTGTTGCCGCGGGCGCATCTGCAGGTGTTTTGCCAAAGAGGACCTCGACGCCCAACGCCGCATGGCTCACGCTTTCGGCATCCTTAAACGTATCCCAGCGTCGCAGCTGCTCAAAGCGGCCCATATCGTGCAACAGCCCACAAAGCCACGCCAGATCAATGTCCTGCGGTGACCAGCCCTGTTCGCGTGCCACGGCATCGCATGCCTCGGCAACGTGGTACGTATGCTCGATTTTGAGCGCGATACGCGGATTGGCGGCATCGTAGGCATCGGTGTAGGTCTTGAAGGCCGCGGCAGCCCGCGTTCGATCGATAGCTGTCATAATGACTTCCTAAAAAGTTGTGTCTTTCTGTGTCTTTCGATCCGGTGGCAATTGTAGGTGAACTCGGTTGCCATCGGGCGATGGTTCTGCCGCGTCGTTGCATGCGGCTCGGAAATCTTGTCGGGACGAGGAACGCTATGGTGCTCAAAATCGTTAAAACCGTCTGGCCGGTGATGCTTACCTATGTTGCGATAGCCGCGCCGTGCGGAATGATTATGGCGCAGACGGGAATGGAACCCTGGATGGTTTTTGCTCTGAGCAGCACGTTCGTGACGGGCAGCGGGCAGTTTATGATCTGCAATCTGTGGCTGGCGGGTGTGCCTGCGGCGTCGATCGTCGCGAGCGTCGCCGCAATCTCCTCGCGCTTTGCGCTTTACTCGGCATCGATCGCACCGCATCTGAGGGGTGCCTCGAAGCGTCAGACGCTGGCTGTTGCCGCGACGCTTACCGAGGAGGCATATGGCATCTCGCTTGCCAAGTTGGTTAAAGGGGAGGATTGGGGTCCGCTCGAGTCCTTTGTGCTCAACGTGATCCTCATCGCAACATGGGGCGTTTCGTGTACGACGGGCGCCATCGTCGGCGCCGTTGTCGATGTTCCCACCGCTATTGCGGGTTTTGTCTGCACATCGCTCTTTATCTGCCTACTCTTTTCGCAGCGACTGTCGCGCGGCAATGTCGTAGCTGCCGGTTTGGCTGCGGTGTCCGTCGCCATATGCAAGTTCTTGGGGTGGACGAATATCGCCGTGCCGGCAAGTGTGCTCGTCGGCGTTGTCACGGCACTCGCGTGCGATGTCCTCGCCGAGGGAAGGGGCGCTCGCGATGCCCGTTAATGAGTTTTTGGTCCTATGGCTGTCGTCATGGGCGGCCATCGCGTTTTTCCGCATTGCCCCGGCGTTTGCCTTGCGCGGGAGAACGCTGTCGCCCCGCGTTACCGAGGCCTTGGGTTATATTCCGCCTGCCGCCTTTGCGGCGCTGGTCGCCAACGATTTGATAAGCCCTGGCGCTTTCGACGCCGGCTTGTGGCAGGGCTTGATTCCCTGGATTGCGGCCGCCGGCGTCGTGGCGGTGGCAATCAAGACAAAGTCGATGTTGTGGTGCTGCGTCTCGGGCATCGTGTTCTATATCGTTTTGAGCTTCATATAAGAGCGGGGCACGTTTAGCGTCCCGGCACAACGAATCGAATTTCTCACCGAGCCGGTCTGCTTCTTCTGGTACCATGGTCAAACTTTACTGTAGCAAAGTGTGACGTGGGCTTTTGTTCTGCGTCAGCGGAAATGGGAGTTTCATGGCACAGGAAGCGACCGCCAACGAGCAAAAGAAATTCAAAGTCCCGCGTATCCCGGGTGACATCATGATCTACCCGATGATCGTTGGCCTTTTGCTCAATACCTTCTGCCCGCAGGTCTTCGAGATCGGCGGCTTCTTTACCGCCGCCTGCCGCGGTGGTTCCAACACCATCGTTGCCGCGATCCTGCTGTTTGTGGGTGCTGGCATCAGCTTTAAGTCCACGCCGGGTGCCATCAAGACCGGCATCGTTGTGCTGATTCCTAAGCTTGTGGTGGCAGCCGCGCTGGGTCTTGGTGTTGCGTATTTCTTTAACGACAACCTTTTGGGCCTGAGCTCGGTTTCCATCATCGGCGGCATTACGTTTTGCAACATGGCGCTCTACACGGGCATCATGGGCGAGTTCGGCGACGAGTCCGAGCAGGGCGCCGTGGGTATCCTGTTCTTTACGGCCGGCCCCGCCGTCACCATGATCATCCTGGGCGTTTCGGGTCTTGCTAACATCCCGCTGGGTACCATCGTCGGCTCCATCCTGCCGCTTGTCATCGGTATGGTTCTGGGCAACCTCTTCCCGTTCATCAAGAACCTGCTGGTTCCCGGCACCAACCCTGCGATTGCCGTTATCGGATTTCAGCTCGGTGCGTCCATGAGTCTTTCGAGCTTTATCACCGGCGGTATTTCCGGCATCCTGCTGGGCCTTATCACGCTGTTTGTCGTCGGTCCTATCACCTTTGCATTCGAGCGCCTGTGCGGCGGCAATGGCAAGGCCGCTGTGGCTTGCTCCACCATCGCCGGCACGGCTATGACCACACCGGTTGCCCTCGCCGAGGTCGCACCGCGCTACGCCGAGCTTGCGCCTACTGCGTACGCTCAGATCGCCACCGCCGTTATCATCACGGCGATCATGGCTCCGATTCTGACCGGCTGGGTCGACAAGAAGTTCTGCCAAGGCAAGGAGGATCTGTCGCCAGCCGGTGTCGAGGCCATCGAGGAGGCCGTCGCGACCGACATCGATGGCGAGTAGCAATCGATACCCATCAATGATGCCGGCGTGCAACTCGCGCCGTTTGAGCGCCCGAACGAAAGCTGTCTTGCGGTGACGTTCAGGCGCTCTGCTATGATTCCCCTTACCCCTGCGGAGTAGGGGGTGTTTATTGTCCAGACACGAATCGGGCGATTCTGACCACTTGGATATTGAAGGGATGGCGTCTAGTGGTTAAGGCACTCAAAATTGAGATATTCCTGCTATGCATGATTGTTCTTATCGGGCTTGCCGCGCGAAGTCGTCGCTCCTTGTTCTCGAGTACCCAGCAGCTCTTGTTTAGCATGCTCGGCTATACCTCTGCTGCCTACATTTTCTTCGATATGATCTGGACGCTCTCGGACGGCGTGAGCACTCCTGTAGGCATCACGGCCAACTGGATTTCCAACGCGGTCTCGTTTTCGCTGTTCGCCATCGCGTGCCTCATTTGGTTTTTCTATTCCGAGACAGTGCAGGGCTCACGCCTTTTGACCGCGCGCTATAGGGTGGCGCTCGTGACGTTGCCAACCGTATTGGTGGTCGTGCTGGCATTTACCAGCTACTGGACGCACACTATGTTCTATATCGATGCACAGGGCGTATATCGTCGCGGAGCGCTTTATATGATTCAGCCTATCGTTAGCTACTGCTACATCATATATACGTCTTTGCATGCCTTTATTCAGACTCGAAAAGTCGAAAGCCTGCAAAAGAAGGCCATTTATCGCACCCTCGCCTTTTTTGCGGTTCCCGCTCTGGTGGGCGGTACCTTCCAGGTTTTGTTTTCGGTACCGGGCCTTTGTGTCGGTATAACGCTGAGCATCCTGCTGCTCTACATCATCTACCAGGAGCAGCTGATCTCGACCGACCCGTTGACTGGCCTCAACAATCGCAACCGTTTTGAGACCTATATGCTGTCGCTCTTTTCAAATGTGGATCAGGCCGAAGATGTATATCTGCTTATGATGGACGCTGACGGCTTTAAGCAGATTAACGACCGGTATGGACATGTTGAGGGCGATCATGCCCTCCAGGTCATATCTGCTACGCTCAAAGAGGTCTGCTCGGCGTCTGGTGGCTTTATCGCACGTTATGGCGGCGATGAGTTTGTGGTGCTTCAAAAGGCGACGGCGGAGCAGGACATCATGTGTCTGTGCGCGGCAATCAGCGACGAGCTCGCGCGCGCCGAGGTCCCGTATCTGTTGCGGATGTCCATCGGCTACGCACGGGTTGGTGATGGCGTCGATACCTGGCAAGACTTGCTTCGCGCTGCCGACGCGGAGCTCTACCGCGTAAAGCGCGAGAAGAAGAAAGCCGGCGTCCAGATACGCTAGAAAAAAAGGGCGAACGCTGGCGTGCGTTGCGGCCCTCAGCTCACCGATGTACTCCATTAAGCTAAAGCATGCGAATCTCCTCTACTAAATAAGGGCGGTTCGCTAGGCTTTTTTGGGTTTGTTGACGATGATGATGCCGCCGCAGACCAACAGCAGGGCAACAAGTACGGTAACGGGGCTCGTGCCAGCGCCCTCGCCGAGCAGCAGTGCGCTCAACAGCACGCCAAAGACCGGGTTCATAAAGCCAAAGACCGAAACGCGGCTGACGGGGTTGACGGCGAGCAGGCGGGACCACAGCGAGTACGCGACGGCGGAAATGAGCGCCATATAAATGATGAGCGCGATGGCGGGGGCGATTTCGGTGGGGAAAAACGTGCCGCCCATCAAAAACCCGATTGCGGTAAGGACCACGCCACCGACTAAAAACTGCCAGCCGGCGAGCAAGACGCCGTCATGCTCGCGCGAGAAGATGCCAATGAGGCAGGTCGACAGGGCGCCCGCAACAGTGGAAGCCAAGATAAATCCCTCGCCGTCGAGCGTAAAGCCAAAGGTGCCATCCGCGCCCGAAAGGTTGACGAGCGCGACGCCTGCAAAGCCCAGCACACAGCCAAGCACCTTGGGCGTATTGAGCCTCTCGGTGTGAAATGCCAAGGCGGCAAAGAGAATTGCGAGGAAGTTGGCGCTGGCCTCGATGATGGAACTCGACATGGCGCTGGCGCGCGAGAGTCCTAGGTAGAAAAAGAAGTACTGCCCGATAGTCTGGAAGAGTGACAAGACAAAGATGGGCTTGATGTCACGAGCCTGCGGAATGAGGGGGCGGCGTTGGGCCGCACTCATCCCAACGATAACTAGGGCGCCGGCAAGCGTGAAGCGCAAGCCCGCAAAGAGCAGCTGTGAGGCGCTATCGTGCGCGGGGATGCCAAAGAGCCCGTAACCGATCTTGATGCAGGGGAAAGCCGACCCCCAGAGCGCACAGCAGACGAGGCAGCCCAGGATGAGTCCGGGTAGGGTGGCGAGATACGGCTTGCGGCTTTCCATGATGTCCTTCCTGTATGCGCGAAGCAAAAAAGAACCCGCCACCGGGTGTGCCGGTGGCGGGTGTTGTTACCCGAGGGGATTGTACCCGATGGGACGCATTAAGCGAAGTAGGCCACGCCGCTCTCAAAGATCGGCATGAACTTATCGCCGGGGACATGCTCGGGCACGTTGCGGTACAGGTTGTCGCCACGACGCTCGGCATGGCCCATCTTGCCCAGGACGCGGCCGTCGGGGCTCGTGATGCCCTCGATGGCGAGTGCGGAGCCGTTGGGGTTGACGGAAAGATCCATGCTGGGCTTGCCGTCCTCGCCCACGTACTGCGTGGCGACCTGGCCGTTGGCGATGAGCTGGGCGAGCACCTCGTCGCTGGCGACAAAGCGGCCCTCGCCGTGGCTGATGGCGACGGTGTAGGGGTCGTCCAGGCTGCACTGCGATAGCCACGGGGACAGGTTGGATGAGATACGGGTGCGCACCAGACGGCTCTGATGGCGACCGATGGTGTTGAACGTCAGCGTGGGCGCATCGGGCGTGGCGTCGACGATGTCGCCGTAGGGCACCAGACCGAGCTTGATCAGGGCCTGGAAGCCGTTGCAGATGCCCAGCATCAGGCCGTCGCGGGCCTTGAGCAGGTCGCGGACTGCCTCGGTGACCTCGGGAGCGCGGAAGAACGCCGTGATGAACTTGGCGGAGCCATCGGGCTCGTCGCCGCCCGAGAAGCCGCCGGGGATCATGACGATCTGGCTTGCACGGATGCGGCGGGCAAGCTCGTGGGTGCTTTCGGCGACGGCCTCGGGCGTGAGGTTGTTGATCACGAAGGTGTCGGCCTCGGCGCCGGCGGCGCGGAAAGCGCGGGCGCTATCGTACTCGCAGTTGTTGCCGGGGAACACGGGGATTACCACGCGCGGGCGGGCGATCTTGGCGCCGCTGTACACGTGGATGTCCTTGGCACGGAAGTCGATGGTCTCGACCTCGGGGGCCTCGCCAGCGCTGCGGTAGGCAAAGACGCCCTCGATGCCGCTCTCCCAGGCCTCCTGGAGCTCGGCGAGCTCGATGACCTCGGAGCCGGTGTCGATGACATAGCCCTCGACGGTGGTACCCAGGGGCTCGACGACAACGCCGTCGGCGACCTTGGGCAGCTCGGCGTCCTCGGCGAGCTCGACGATAAAGCTGCCATAGAGCGGGGTGAAGAGGCTCTCCACGTCCACGTCCTCGGCAAGCTCGATACCGATCTGGTTGCCGACACACATCTTAAAGAGGCTCTCGGCGCCGCAGCCGTAGCCGGGCGTGGAGACGGCCAGGGCGTCGCCGGTAGCAGTGAGCGCCTCGACGGCGTCAAACGCGGCGAGCAGCTGCTGGGCGTCGGGGCGGTAGTCCTGGCCATAGGTGGCGGGGGCGATGCGGACGACGCGGTGCGTCAGGCCCTTGAATTCGGGGGAGACGGCGCGCGCCGCGCGGCCCACGGCGACGGCGAAGCTGATCAGAGTCGGCGGAACGTTGAGCTCGCCGGCCTCGTCCTCAAACGAGCCGCTCATGGAATCCTTGCCACCGATGGCGCCGGCACCTAGGTCGACTTGGGCCATGAGGGCGCCCAGGACGGCTGCCGTGGGCTTGCCCCAGCGCTCGGCCTCGGTGCGCAGACGCTCGAAGTACTCCTGGAAGGAGAGATAGGCACGCTTGTGCTCAAAGCCGGCAGCCACGAGCTTGGCGATGGACTCGACCACGGACAGGTAGGCGCCAGCAAACTGGTCGGCTTCCATCAGGTAGGGGTTGAAGCCCCATGCCATAGCGCTTGCCGTGGTGGTCTCGCCGTCCACGGGGAACTTGGCGACCATGGCCGAGCTCGGGGTGAGCTGCGTCTTGCCGCCAAAGGGCATGAGCACGGTTGCGGCACCGATGGTGGAGTCGAAGCGCTCGGAAAGGCCCTTGTTGGAGGCGACGTTGAGGTCGGTGACAAGCGAGGTCATGCGCTCGGCAAGCGTGGTGCCGGCCCAGCTGGGCTGCCACACGCTGCGGGCGCACACGTGGGCGACCTGGTGCTTGGGCGCGCCGTTGGAGTTGAGGAACTCGCGGGATAGGTCGACGATGGCGACACCGTTCCAGGCCATGCGCATGCGCGGCTCGGCGGTAACCTCGGCGATAACGGTCGCCTCCAGGTTCTCCTCGGCGGCGTAGCCCATGAACTCCTCGACGTCACCGTCGGCGACGGCGCAGGCCATGCGCTCCTGGGACTCGGAAATGGCGAGCTCGGTGCCGTCCAGGCCGTCGTACTTCTTGGTTACGGTATCAAGGTCGACATACAGGCCGTCGGCAAGCTCGCCCACGGCGACCGAGACGCCGCCGGCGCCAAAGTCGTTGCAGCGCTTGATCAGACGGCAGGCATCGCCGCGGCGGAACAGACGCT
>CABSNH010000055.1 GCA_902478985.1 uncultured Collinsella sp. | reverse complement strand
CGTGCACGCGACGGTCGAGCTCGTCTGCCGGCAGCCCCATCTGCGCGGGACCAAAGGCAACTTCCTCGCCCACCGTAGCGCAGAACAGCTGGGCGTCGGCATTCTGGAACACAAAGCCCACGCGCTGATGAAAACGCTGAGCGACAGCGGATTCCTTTAGAAACGCCGCATCGATCACATGCCCGTCAAACAGGTATGCCCCTGTGTCCGCAAGTTCAAGGCCGTTAATAAGGCGCATAATCGTCGTCTTACCGCAGCCGTTGGGACCGAGCAGGGCAACGAGTTCGCCACGATCGACCTGCAGCGACACGCCATCGACAACCGTATGTCCCGCATAGGAGAACACTACGTCGCGCAGCTCGATGAGCGGCGTGACCTCGGCGCCGCCCGCACTGTTCGTGCCCGCCGCATTATTCATATCGATCGTCAAAACGTCGCCCTTCCCTATTTGCATCCCCAGCCGGAACCAGCAGCGCCTACAGCACCGCGCATAACACTGCCAGCAGCGCCACGCCGGCCGCGTAAACCGCATCGCGCCAGCCAAACCCGGCGCGTGCGGGCGCCGGATACGCGCCGGCAAAGCCGCGGCAAAGCATAGCCTCGTCCATCGCGCGGCTGCATTCCATCGCCTTGATAAAGGTCATGCCCATGATACCCGCGATCGAATCCGTACGCGAAAATCCCTCAGGCGCACGGCCAACGCTGCGTAGCATGACCGATTCGCACAGATTGTGCGCCGTGCGACCCAGCACCTCGATGTGCTTGAGCGCCATATCAAACGTAAAGATAACTTCGTCGGGCAGGTGCAGCATTTTGAGCGCCGCCGACATGCGGCTCCAGGTAAGGGTCCACGAAACACCCAGCACCAGCGACACATTAATGAAGGTCTTGAGCGCAATCTTGAGCATGGCGCCCGCAGCAGAAGCGTCCAGCAGCAAGGCGGGCAGTACCAGAACCACCGCGAGCCCTGCAGCGCCAAGCGCCGGCACAAAGGTTGCCCGCAGCCCGCGTACGGGGCGCACGGCAACGAGCACCAGCGCGATAGCCGCCATCAACATGAGGTACAGAGGGCTCTGCGTCAGACACACGCACAGGACGCAAACGAACATCCCCACCAGGCGCATCGGAGCCGAAACGCAAGAAAGGGCGCGGTCGACCATCGACCCGCCCTCGTGCGCGCCTCCACCCAGGCGAACCCGCTCAAGCAGGCTCGCCAGGTGCAGGACATTCTTTTGCATCACACGATGCCGAGCCCCCGCGGGCTCGTAACGCTGCTCGACCGCAAGCCAGCTAGGCAGCTCGGCTATTGCCATGAGCACCGCTTTCCTTGACCGTCAGCGAGACCAGGCGGAATACGATGGTAAGCACCGCCACGCCAATCACGCCCGAAAGGATATACATGGCAGCCTGGCCGGCAAAGCCAAGACCCTGCTCCTCGGAATAGGCCTGAAGATAATCGCCCGTGGGCAGTGTATCGGCAAACGTCGGAGCGTCGAGGCCGACCGAAGCCTGCAGGCTGTCGTCGCCAGCCTCCTGAACGGCGGTCGCGGCGCCCTCGGCGTCCCACTCGCCCCAGGCGTCACCGGTGGCCAGCAGGCCAAGCGGCGTGGCAACGACAAGCACGGCGACCAGAATGAGCGTGGGAACCAGCGAGGTCTTCTTGGCAGCAGCGCCCTCGGCGTCCAGCAGGCCGTCGGAAGCCTCGGGGCCGACGATAACGCTCGGCGCCGTCTTCTTAATGAAACCGTAGATGGCGGCCGTCGCCACGCCCTCAATGACACCGGCGACCAGCATATGCGGGATCAACATGGCCGGAATAGCCACAGACAACGGGAAGGGGCAGTACAGCGGAGCGCCCGAAGCATTCATGAAGAGCATCGGCTGAATACCAAACTCGATTGCCGCGCACAGGGCCGCCAGGCACAGGCCGACCCAGCCGCTTACGATGGCCGAAATTGAGGTACCCCAGCTCTTGTCGTGCAAACGGCTGTTGAGCGCACGGAACACGATGGCCGCGGCAAACGGCAGCACGAAGGCCATGTTAAAGCAGTTGGCGCCAAAGGACAGGATGCCGCCGTCGCCAAACAGCAGCGCCTGCAGCGCCAGCGCGACCGAGACAGCAATGGCCGCGGCCTCCGGGCCCAGCAGCAGCGCGATGAGCGCGCCGCCGACGGCGTGACCCGTGGTGCCGCCGGGCAGCGGCACGTTGAACATCATGAGCAAAAAGGAGAACGCGGCGCAGATGCCCAGAAAAGCCATGTGCTCGCGATCGAGCGTGGCGCGCACCTTCTTGATACAGTGAACCCAAACTGGCACCATCGCCACTGCCATGACGGCATCGGTCTGCGGGGACAGATAATTATCTGGAATGTGCATGTACGCCTCCCGGTTATCGGCGCACAGAATTGCAGCGCCGCTTAAATCACCTTGTCAGTGTTACGTAATATCAGATTCGTAACACGCCGCGGGCTATCATAGCAAAACGGCGCACTGCCGACAAAGCAGCACGCCGTTATGTAATGCGCGTGTCATATATGCAGGCTCAGCAGTGCCTTATACCGAGCATAGCAATCACGTAGGACTCGGCAGCAGCCACCGCTGACCCATACCCCAGCGCAGGACCTAGCCGCGGACCTCGCCGTTTACGCCCTTGCACACCTTGGTGACGATCTTCTGGTGCGCTTTTTCGACCTCTTCGCTGGTGAGCGTGTGGTCGTCGGAGCGATACGTAAGCGCAAAGGCCATGGACTTCTTGCCCGCACCGATACGGATGGGATCGCGGTAGACGTCGAACAGGCGCACGCCCTCGAGCAGTTTGCCGCCGGCGCTGGTAATACGACGCTCAAGATCCTCGCAGGTCACAGTGTTGTCGACCACGATAGCAAGGTCGTGCTCAACGGCCGGGTACTGCGAGAACTCACGGTAGTTCTCCTGATTGCGGGCGCCCTTAATCAGCTTGTCCAGGTCGAGCTCAAAGGCAACGACGACCTCGTCGATGCCCATCGCCTCGCGCGCCTCGGGGTGAATCTCGCCGACCCAGCCCAGCACAGTGCCGCCGGACAGAACCTCGGCAGCACGACCCGGCTGCAGGAAGGCATAGCCCTCGCCCTCGACGGGACGGAAGCGAACCTTCTCGATGCGCAGCTGGGCAAGCAGCTCCTCGACAATGCCCTTGCCAAAGAAGAAGCGCAGCTTGCGGTACTTCATGGTCCAGGACTGCTCGCTCCACTGGCCCGAGAGCACACCCGCCACGGACTTGGTCTCCTTGGGCAGGCTGGCGTTCTCGCGACCGTGGAACAGGCTGCCGACCTCGTACAGGTGCACGTTGGGCGTGCCGTGTGCCTCGTTGTAGGCCACGGACTGCAGCAGGCCCGGCAGCAGCGAACGACGCATCTCGGTCTGCTCGGCTACCAGCGGGTTCATGAGCACCACGGGGCAACCGCGGCCCTCGGTGGACATACCGATCTTCTCCAGGTCACCCGGGGCGGCAAAGCCGAAAGTCGTGGTCTCGTTGAGGCCGCAGGCGCGCAGGATCTCGCCGACCTTACGGGTGAGCTTCTGCTCGCGGGTCAGGCCGCCGATGTGGTTCTTGGCAGCCGGGATGGTCGCCGTCACGCGGCCCATGCCCCACAGGCGCAGGACCTCCTCGATCAGGTCAATCTCGCGCGGCAGGTCGGGGCGGAAGCTCGGCGGGGTAACCATAAAGTCTTTGCCGTCGCGCTCGACGGTGCAGCCCAGGCGGGTGAGCGAGCGCTCGATAAAGTCGGACTCGATGTCGGCACCGCAGATGGCGTGCACGCGGGCCAGGCGCAGCTTGATGCTGTCGATGGTCTTGGGCGCGGGGAACACGTCCACATAGCCGGGGGCGACCTCGCCGCCGGCGATCTCCTCAATCAGCGCGCAGGCAATGTTGGCAACATCCACGCAGCCGGTCTCGTCAACCTGGCGCTCAAAGCGAATGGAGGCGTCGGAGATCAGCGACAGATCGCGGCTGGTGTGCGAGGTGCGACCGGCGTTGAAGCAGGCGCTCTCGACCATCACATCGACGGTATCGTCCTCGATCTCGGAATCCATGCCGCCCATAACGCCGGCCAACGCCACAGGGCGCTCGCCGTCGGTGATGAGGCCCATGCCGGCATCGAGCACACGCTCCTCGCCGTCGAGCGTCGTGAACTTCTCGTCCTGCTGGGCGGCGCGAACCACCACGCGGCGTCTGCCATCGCGCTCGGCAAAGGTGTCCAGGTCAAAGGCGTGCAGCGGCTGACCGGTGAGCATCATCACATAGTTGGTGATGTCGACGATATTGTTGTGCGGGCGCACGCCCAGGGCGTTAAGGCGCTTGACCATCCAGTCGGGCGACGGGCCGACCTTCACGTTGCGCACGATGCGAGCGACGTAGCGGTCGCACAGGCCCTCGTCGGCAATCTCGACGGAAAGCTCGTCGTCGGTCGCGCGGCCGGTCTCGACCTTGATGGCGGGCAGCTCAACGTGGAAATCGCGATCGAAGATGGCGCCGGTCTCGCGGGCCATGCCGATCATGGACAGGCAGTCGGGACGGTTGGGCGTGATCTCACAGTCGAGCACGGTGTCGCTCGAGCCCACGTACTCGGCAAACGGCATGCCGCAGGGCGTATCCTCGGGCAGGATCATGATGCCGGAGTGGTCGCCACCCAGGCCGAGCTCGCGCGCGGAGCAGTTCATGCCCATGGACACGACGCCGCGAAGCTTGCTCTTCTTGATCTTAACGTCGCCGGGCAGAACTGCGCCAATCATGGCCGTGACGATGTGGTCGCCGGCCTCGAAGTTCTGCGCGCCGCAGACGATCTGCAGCGGAGCGGGATTGCCGTCGGCGTCGAGATTCTTGTCGCCCACATCGACCGAGCACACATACATGTGGTCACTATCGGGGTGCGGGGCCTTGGTGAGCACCTTGGCAGTCACCACGTGGTCGAAGGACTCGCCCACGGTGTCGATCGCCTCGACCTCGGTGCCGGTACGGATATATTCGTCCGAAAGGGTCTTGGGATCCTCCGGAATATCGATCATGGTCTTGAGCCAGTCGTAAGAAACGCGCATCTAACTGGTCTCCTTTCATAAATGCGGCTTTGAGCCGGAAACTGCAACTAAGAAGAAAGCGTTCTAGAACTGGTTCAAGAACCTCATGTCACCAGTCATCAACGTGCGCAGGTCGGGCAGGTCGTAGCGCAGTGCCGCGACGCGCTCGGCGCCAATACCAAAGGCGAAGCCGGTGTACTTCTCGGGGTCGATGCCGCAGTTGATCAGGACGTTGGGGTCGACCATGCCGCAGCCCAGGATCTCGATCCAGCCGCTGTGCTTGCAGAAGTTGCAGCCCTTGCCGCCGCAGACGTGGCAGCTCACGTCCACCTCGCAGCTAGGCTCGGTGAAGGGGAAGAAGTGCGGACGGTAGCGCGTCTTGCGGTCCTCGCCAAACATGCACTTAACAAAGTAGTCGAGCGTGCCCTTCAGGTCGCCAAAGGTGATACCCTCGTCGACGACCAGGCCCTCGATCTGGTTGAACTGCGGCAGGTGGCAGGCGTCGGCCGTGTCGGGACGGTAGACGGTGCCCGGGCAGATCATGTAGATGGGCGGCTTCTGCGACTCCATGGTGTGGATCTGTACGCCCGAGGTCTGGGTGCGCAGCAGCACGTCGGACTCGCCATGGGCGTGAGCCTCGGGGTGCGCGACGCTGCCGGGGTTGTTATCGACCACGTAGAAGGTATCGCGGGCCGAGCGGCTCGGGTGATCCATGGGGGCGTTGAGCGCGGTGAAGTTGTAGTAGGAGGTGTCGACCATGGGGCCGGACTCGACGGTGTAGCCGATGCCGCAGAAGATGTCCTCGGCCTCCTCGATGATCTGCTTGATCAGGTGCTGGTGACCGATCTGCGGACGGATGCCCGGCAGCGTGATGTCGACGGCCTCGTGCTCGAGCGCGTGCTTGAGGGCGGCGGCCTTCATCTCGGTGGTGCGCTCGTCGAGCATGCCCTCGATCAGCTGGCGCATCTCGTTGGCGCGCTTACCCATCACGGGACGATCCTCGGGGGCGAGCTTGCCCATCATGCGCATCAGGCCGGTGATACGGCCCTTGCGACCGAGTAGCTCAACGCGCGCAGCCTCGAGCTTGGCGGCGTCGTCGGCGCCCGCGACGAGCTCCTTGGCCTCTTCCTCGAGTTTGACCAGATCATCAATCAGACTCATGTCTTCCCTTTCGTCTCTCGCGCTCCCCGCTTGCCGAGGCGGCTGCCGCCGTCTGACGTTGCGAAAACGCGGCCCGGTTCGGTAACAAAAAACCGTCCTCGGGCATTTGCATTGCCCAAGGACGGTTGAATTCCGCGGTACCACCTTGTTTGACCCGGCGGATGTCTGGCCCGCCGTGCCCACTCTTTGCCCCTTGTCGCGAGGCTCACGGCTTCCCTACTGGGGACATCGCCGCCACCGGCCGCGCGCCCGTTGAGGTCGCTGCTCGGGAGTGAACGCTTGGCCCTTGCCACCGCAGGAAGGCTTGCAGCCCATGACCTTCCCTCTCTTGCCGGCGACGCGGCGGGCAAACCCTCTCCGTCAACGCATTGGGCTATAGGATAACACATTCTGCGAGCATATCGCCGCGTTCCGTTTTGTTCGCACTGGGTACAAGGCAGGTAGCTGTGCAAACTGGCCGCACGCCCACCCGTGGCGTCCGGTCTGTGAGATCAAGGATATAGGTATGGGAAAGAAATTCGATAAGAAGGCCAAGGCGAGCAAAGGCATCAAGAAGCTCCGCAAGCTCGAGGGCAAGCTGTGGACCCGCGAGTACCTGCTCAAGATTGCCGAGTTCGATGGCGCGACGATTGCCCCCGCCAACGGCGCCGCGGCCCGCGCCGATGCCATGGGCACCCTTGCCGGCGAACATCACAAACTCCTGACCAGCAAAAAGTCCGTTGAGCTCGTGCGCTCTCTCGCGCGCGAGACCGTCGCCGGCGGAAAGATCGACGACCCGCAGCTGCTCGACGAGATTCGCGTGCTCGGCCGCGACCAGCGCGAGGCAAGCGCCATCCCTACCGAGGAGGCCGAGGCCTGGACCAGGCTCACCTGCGAGGCAGACGCCGTGTGGCACAAGGCCAAGACGGCCAATGACTGGGCGAGCTTTGAGCCCTATGTGGACAGAATCGTCGCCCAGCTCAAGCATCAGGCCGAGCTCATGGATCCCAAGCGCGACCCATACGACGTTTGGCTCGACCAGTACGAGCGCGGCCTTTCCACCAAGAGCTTCGACGCGTTTTACGACGAGGTCAAGGCCACGGTCGTGCCGCTCGTGCACGCCATCGGCGAGCGCGGCCAGCAGCCCGCTGCAGACTTTTTGCACGCCCGCGTGCCCGAGGCCGCTCAGCGCGCCATGAGCTTCGACCTCATGAAGCTCGTCGGCCTGGACCTGGACGACACCACGCTTGCCTTTACCGAACATCCGTTTAGCGAGGGATTCTCGGTGGGCGATGCGCGCATCGCGACGCACGTCTACGAAGACGACTGCATCTCCAACGTCTACAGCATCATCCACGAGGCGGGACACACCATGTACGAGCTGGGCGTCAATCCTGCCTATGCGCGCACCTGTCTTGAGGGCGGCACCTCCATGGGCATCCACGAGAGTCAAAGCCGCTTTTTCGAGAACACCGTGGGTCGCAGCCGCGCCTTTATGGGACCGCTGCTCGAGGTGCTGCGCCGCCACGCGCCCGAGGTCTACGGCAACGTGGACGAGGACACGCTCTACCACGCCGTGAACATCGCTCAGCCGTCGTTGATCCGCACCGAGGCCGACGAGCTCACCTACCCGCTGCATATTATGGTGCGCTACCAGATCGAGCGCATGCTGTTTGCCGGCGAGGCCGCAGCCAAGGACATCCCCGCGCTTTGGAATCGTTTTATGGACGAGTACCTGGGCATTCCCGTTCCCGACGACACGCGCGGCTGCCTGCAGGATACGCACTGGAGCGGCGGCTCGTTTGGCTACTTCCCCACGTATGCGCTGGGCAGCGCCTACGATGCCATGTTTGTGCCGGCCATGTGCCGCGACGGCGTCGACCTCACCGGCGCCTGCGCGAGCGGCGATTTGGGACCCGTCCGCGCCTGGCTGGGCGAGCACATTTGGCAGTGGGGCCGCGCCAAGGACGCGCCGGAGCTCATCAAGGGCGCGTGCGGCATGGCGTTCGATGCCCGCTACTACTGCAGCTACCTGCAGGACAAGTTCACCACGCTGTACCAGCTGTAAAGCTTAGGCAACACGTCAACGCAAAGGGGGCGCCGCGGGATCTATCCCGCGGCGCCCCCTTTTTCACCTAAGCCAGAGACCCGGCACTTGGGGACGTTCCTTTTATGCCGGCACAATAGGAACGTCCCCAAGTGCCGGAAAATGAAATTGAACGTCAGATTGCCGCTTGGGGCCGTTTGCAGCGTCGAGCAGTTACGCGGTTTGGTAAAACCGCGTAACTAAAGAGCTTCCAGCGCCGCGGCGATGCGCTTCATGGCAACGTCGGCAGCTGCCTGGTCGGGAGCTTCGGCCAAAACGCGAATCACCGACTCGGTTCCGCTCTTGCGCACCAGTACGCGGCCCTCGCCCGCCAGCGACGCCTCGGCCTCGGCAATGGCGGCCTGGACGCCCATGTTGCCCAGCGCGGCGTCCTTATCCGCCACGCGCACGGCGACCTGAGCCTGCGGCAGCAGCTTGCACGGAGCCGTGAGCTGCGAGAGTGTCTCGCGCTCAGCGCGAATCACTTCCATCACGCGCAGCGAGGTCATAATGCCGTCGCCCGTGCGCTCGATATCGCCAAAGATCGTGTGGCCCGTCTGCTCGCCGCCCAGGCTGTAGCCGCCCTCGCGCATCTTGGCATACACATGACGGTCGCCCACGCCGCTGGTCACGGCACTCAGACCGGCAAGCTCCAGCGACTTGACCAGGCCAAAGTTGCTGGCGATCGTCGGCACCACGGTACCGCCCGAGAGGCGCCCGTGCTTGTTCAGGTACACGCCGCACACGTACAGGATCTGGTCGCCGTCGACCACGCGACCGCGCTCGTCCACGGCCAGGCAGCGGTCGGCATCGCCGTCGTAGGCAAAGCCCACGTCCAGGCCCTGCTCCACCACGTGGCGCTGCAGGCGCTCCATATGCGTGGAGCCGCAGTCGACGTTGATGTTAAAGCCATCGGGCGCGGCATTGATCACGCGCACGTCGGCACCGAGCGCGTCAAACACCGGCTTGGCCACCGAGGAAGCCGAGCCGTTGGCGCAGTCGATACCGATCTTGACGCCCTGCAGCGAAAAGTTCGCACTTGCAATGAGCGAAGCAATGTAGCGGTTGCGACCCTGCATGTAGTCCACCGTGGCACCGATGTGGTTGCCCGTGGCCAGCGGCACCTCGCTCTTGCCATCGATATAGTCCTCGATGAGCTCCAGCACGTCCTCGTCCATCTTAAAGCCGTCGCTGTTGACGAGCTTAATGCCGTTATCGCAAAACGGGTTGTGGCTCGCACTGATCATGATGCCGCAATCGAAGCAGCCCTCCACGGTCTGATGTGCCACGCCCGGCGTCGGGATCACGTGCAGTATATAGGCGCTGTCTCTTATACACATCT
>CABSNH010000054.1 GCA_902478985.1 uncultured Collinsella sp. | reverse complement strand
TCGTTAGCTCAGTTGGTAGAGCAGGGGACTCTTAATCCCAAGGTCCAGGGTTCGAACCCCTGACGGCCCACCACACGATATCTCCTCTAAAGTCCGTCACAACGGACTTTAGCTTTGGGTCGTTAGCTCAGTTGGTAGAGCAGGGGACTCTTAATCCCAAGGTCCAGGGTTCGACCCCCTGACGGCCCACCCAAAGCATGTAAGACGGTCAACGAAAGTTGGCCGTCTTTTTTGTTGACCTCACATGGGGTCGAACCCGAAAGGGCGCGGAGCTTAGAAAACGCGTAAGCGTTTGTCAGCGCAGCGCGCAAGGCGCCTTGGCGCCGCAGCGGCCGCCTGCGCAGCAAGCTGACCCCCTGACGGCCCACCAAAGTAACCCGGAATATTTACAAATCGAGTCTACCCTGTGGATCGGCAAAGCCGTCAGTACCCTCCTTGAGTTCCTTCTCGTCTGCCTTCACGCGGCGCTCGAGCTTCTTTGTGTCCTCGGCAGGTGGTAGATTTTCGGGGACAATTCCGCGGTCGATGAGGCTGCCACGCACGCTTGTGTTGTTCTCGACGTGCTCTTGCTTGATTTGGTCCAGACCGTACAGGTCGTGTTCCTCTGCGTTGAAAGCAGTCATCGAGTTCGTAAGGTCCTTTGCTTTGATGAGGACATCGGCTAACCTGTCCGCCAATGCCGCGCTCTTGGGTACGCCGAGCTGCTGCTTCATTTCCGCCGTGCTTCTGCCGCCGAATAACGCTTCATCGCCCTTCGACTTGATGATCGCGAATCCTTTGGAGTCCACGCCGCGTTTGAACGCAATACCCGAGAGCTGTTTCTCTGAATCGGATAGCGAGTGGCGCGCCTGCAAGCGCTGAATCTCTGCGAAGCGCTGCTCTATGAGCTCTTGGCGGCGCGTCTGCACGGCAAAGTATGCCTGGGCGAGTGCGATCTCTGGCTTGTTTGAATCTCCGTTCTGGGCGATTAAATAGCATGCATAGCGCGTAAGTTTGTAGTCTTTAACCGCGCGAGCGGCGACACCGGCAGTTACCATTTTCGTGGTGTCACGAAAATGGGAATCAACTGGAGTTTTGTTTGTTTCGCACGAGACTTTTGCCCTCTTAACAACTTCGGCGAAGTTCTCCCATCGAGTGTATCCCATGGGTTCCATTAAATCGCGTGCGAGCCAATACTCAACCCCGTCTTCCACATTGGCGTAGCTATCAAGTTCGAGACGCCACTTCTCGATATCTCCACTATCCATATCTCCTCCTCGCTGGCCTATTGTCCATGCGGGCTTTGCCCGCTCTGTATTCAGAATAAGGATACGCTGTCGTGCGGACACGAATGGGCCCCGTGTCACTTCGAGCTCACGGGACCCATGGATATCGATTAGTTGTGTTCTGCGTTAGATAGGCGTCCAGTTTAATTCGCTCGATAGTGCGAACCTAGGCTTTCGGTTCGTTTGCGCATGGCTTTGACCATCTCCGCAGCCAGCTGAATTTGCGACTGTAGGCGCGCGAGGGCAGCGATTTCGCTGTCGTTGGCACGCGGCTTATTTAGAGTCGTGGCTTCATCTTGCAGGCTTTCAAGCTCCTGCAGCGCCTTGGATAGACCTGCATCGGTCCTGTTGATCATGCAGCAGGCGCTCATTGTGTGCTTGAGGCAGCGGGTTAGGCGCTCGGCGACTGCTGTAGCGATGCCATGCTCGGGGAGGGCGACATCCACCGGTGCGTCAGCCTCGGGAGCGTCCAGTGCTGCTCGAGCCGCTGATGCGCCCGCAATGCGCCCGAATACGATGCCATTGGCGCTCGACAGGCCTCCGATGCGGTCAGCGCCGTGCATGCCGCCTGTTGCCTCGCCACAGGCGTAGAGGCCCTCAACTCCCGTGTACGCGGTCCTGTCGATCTTGATGCCGCCGTTGGCCGCGTGGGCATACATCGCCACACGCATCTCGTCGCTCGGAGCGATACCATGCTCGTCTTGTAGCCAAGTGGCAAAGGTCTCCACGAACTCGGGAACATCCTTGCGAGGGAAGTCGTAGTGGAGCGCCAGACCTTCGTCACCCGCTTGATCGATGGCAAGATCGATGGCGCGGGAAGCCAGGCGCGAAGTGAAGGGGCCATATCCGGAGCGTTGCTCAAGCAGATCGTCTAACTTTTCGTTGGCAATGTCGACCGGTTGGTCGAACGTGACGTAGCGCCAGGTTTTTTCGTTGAAGACCAGGTTACGCTTAGGTTTAATGAAGCCGGGCATCATCTGCATGAACTCTATATTGGTAAGGGATGCGCCGTGCGATTGCGCGATAGCCTGCGAGGAGCTGAGTACATCGACCGAAGTGAGGCTGCGCTCGAACAGGCCGCCCGTGCCGCCTGCAGCGATGATAGTGGTCCTGGCTGCCATAGGCACGAGATGCTCGTTTGCGCGGTCGTAGAACAAGGCGCCGGCAATCTTTCCGTTCGTATCCTCAACAAGATCGATAAGCTCGTGGCGGGGGAGTAGGCGAATGCCGAGCAACTCTATCTGGGCCGTACATGCGTCTTCGAGGGGTTTGCGGGTGAGGCCGCGCCACATGCGTGTCTTATGGTCAAAGCAGGGGATAAATTGCTTTTGTTGGGCGCTCTCGGCGCTTTGCGGGCGCTGGAGTTCTACGCCCAGATCCTGTTCGAGCCAGTCAATCGCTTTGGGGATGCCGTGGACGAACGTCTGGACGAGTTCGGGGTCGGCAACGCCGCCACCGACGGTCTGGATGGTGTCGATGAGGTCCTGTTCGTCGTCTTCGTTAACGGGTCCGATTAGTCCCAGGCCCCAGGTTCCGGGGAAGAAGCTCGATCCACTCATAGTCTTGCCGGCGCTTGCGATAGCTACGGTTGCGCCCGCGCGTGCTGCTTCTATGGCGGCGCAAAGGCCCGCGATGCCCGATCCGATTACCAGTACATCAGTTGATTCCATAGGATTCCTTTCTCGTTCGCGCATTGTCGCATGGGTGATCGGCAAAGGTATTGTAAAGATTGGATAAATCGGCAAAGGGCAAATATGGCACGTGGACGTTAGGGCCGCTTGGCGGCTCCTTCTCCTCACACTTCATGTTCCATCAGAACTGATATATCGTATCTCGAACGTTTTATTGCAACAAAAAAGAGCCGCCACCCGGGTGGGTAGCGGCTCTAAAGCTCACCTATATGAGCATCGCGCGGGCGCGATTAGGCCTTGAGGGCCTCCTCGACGGCGACAGCGCAGGCGACGGTGGCACCAACCATGGGGTTGTTGCCCATGCCGATGAGACCCATCATGTCGACGTGCGCAGGCACGGAGGAAGAACCGGCGAACTGGGCGTCGGAGTGCATACGGCCCATGGTGTCGGTCATGCCGTAAGAGGCAGGGCCGGCGCCCATGTTGTCCGGGTGCAGGGTACGGCCAGTGCCGCCACCAGAAGCGACGGAGAAGTACTTCTTGCCAGCCTCGAGGCGCTCCTTCTTGTAGGTGCCAGCGACGGGGTGCTGGAAGCGCGTCGGGTTGGTGGAGTTGCCGGTGATCGAGATGTCGACGTTCTCGTGCCACATGATGGCAACGCCCTCGCGGACGTCGTCGGCGCCGTAGCAGTTGACGGCGGCGCGGGGACCATCGGAGTAGGGGATGGTCTCGACGACCTTGAGCTCGCCCGTGAAGTAGTCGAACTGGGTCTTCACGTAGGTGAAGCCGTTGATGCGGGCGATGATCTGAGCGGCGTCCTTGCCCAGACCGTTGAGGATAACGCGCAGCGGCTTCTTGCGAGCCTTGTTGGCGTTCAGAGCCAGGCCGATAGCGCCCTCGGCGGCAGCGAAGGACTCATGGCCAGCCAGGAAGGCGAAGCACTCGGTGTCGTCGGAGAGCAGCATAGCGCCCAGGTTGCCGTGGCCCAGACCGACCTTGCGGTCCTCGGCGACGGAGCCGGGAACGGTGAAGGCCTGGATGCCCTCGCCGATGATGGCGGCAGCCTCAGAAGCGGTCTTGGCGCCACGCTTGACAGCGAGAGCGCAGCCGAGGGTGTAGGCCCACTCGGCGTTCTGGAAGGCGATGGACTGGGTGTTGTTGACGATCTCACGCGGGTTGAAGCCCTTGTCGGTGCAGATCTGCAGAGCTTCCTCGAGGGAGGCGATGCCGTTGTCGGCGAGGCACTTGTTGATCTTGTCAGCGCGGCGCTCGTAACCTTCGAACGTAACAGTCATAGTTATTTCCCTCCCTTTCTACTCGTGAACCGGGAACACGCTGGCGACGGAGTGGGTCTCCTCGTCGGTGCGCGGGTCGATGTACTTGGCAGCGTTCTCCCACTGACCATAGTGGCCCATAGCGCCAGCGATGGCCTCCTCGGGGGTCTTGCCAGCCTTGACGGCATCGGTGAACTTACCGAGGTTCAGGAACTCGAACGCGATGATCTCGTTCTTGTCGTTGAGAGCCATGCGGGTGACGTAGCCCTGAGCGAGCTCGAGGTAACGAGCGCCCTTGGCCTTGGTGCCGAACATGGTGCCGACCTGAGAGCGAAGGCCCTTGCCGAGGTCGTCGAGGGAGGCGCCCACGGGCAGGCCGCCCTCGGAGAATGCGGTCTGGCTGCGGCCGTAAACGATCTGCAGGAAGATCTCGCGCATAGCAACGTTGATGGCGTCGCAGACGAGGTCGGTGTTGAGGGCCTCGAGGATGGTCTTACCGGGAAGGATCTCGGAAGCCATGGCAGCAGAGTGGGTCATGCCCGAGCAGCCGATGGTCTCAACGAGGGCCTCCTCGATGATGCCGTCCTTGACGTTCAGCGTGAGCTTGCAGGCGCCCTGCTGAGGTGCGCACCAACCCACACCGTGCGTAAGACCGGAGATGTCGGAAATCTCCTTAGCCTGGACCCACTTGCCCTCCTCGGGGATGGGTGCGGGGCCGTGGTATGCACCCTTGGCAACGGGGCACATGTTCTCCACTTCCTGTGAGTACTGCATGCCTCTCCTCTCTATCGTGTTGGCGTCCCGTCTGGGGGTCGTGGCTGGCGATTGCCGGGCGACCCTTCGAAAGGGACATGACATGCAGCCCCTATAATACCGCGAAATGCACGGAATATTCGGCGAACGGCTCAGTTTTCGTAGCGAGAAGCGCGGAACTTTCAATTGAAACGATTTAACCAGATTGTTTGCGGTTGTGCGATCCGTTGAAGGGGGGTCGGTTCTGGTCAAGCTTTTGGCAAGGCTGCGTTTCCTGACCTGTGGCTTTGTTGCCGTTCGCCGTCGATTTGCCGCCTCTTACCGTCGACGGGTGCCATTTTGCGTGAATGTTTTGATAGCACGTTTCAATCGTGATGTATTGGATGGTAAGTAGATCCCGGCGAAGGGAGCGCCATGCAGCGCGTTTGGAAAACGATCACCGGTTTTTACCATGTTTGTGCCCGTGGTATGGGCGGGCAGTTGATCTTTGAGAGCGACGAGGACCGGTGGGAGTTTTTGGAACTGATGCGCGACTGCTGCCGCGATGCCCAGGTGACGATTGTGGCGTGGTGTCTCATGAGCGACTACGTGGATCTGGTGCTTTTGGATTACGAGGACGAAATGAGCGCTGCTATGCAGCGGCTACTGTTGACGTATGCTCGTCGGTTCAATAAGCGTACCGGGCGCGCGGGCTGCCTATTTCGTGAGCGTTTTGAGCGCCGCTCGCTCGATACCGACTGGCAGGTGATGGAGGCTATTCGCTCCGTGTACGCCAATCCGCAGGAGGCGGGCATTAGCCTAATCGAGCGTTATCTCTGGAGCAGCTTTGCGGAGCATCTGCGCGCTTACGACAGTGATGCGGCTGATGTCACGAGGGGATTTTCCGATCCTTCTTGCGTGCTTGAGCTTTTTGGTTCTGCCGAGGGCTTTATTGCCTATTCGCTAGCGATGTTCGACGGCGGCGAACCGGCGCTGCACGATATGGGAGAGACGGAGTGGGAACGCCACGCCTTTGTCGACAAGTTTGCGAAGAGCCTCGGGGTTCCGCTCCACGGGGTTAAAGCCGCACCGCCGTCGCGGCGCGATAGTGTTGTTCTCGGATTGCACGATGCCGGTTTTACGGTGCGCCAGATTGAGCACTATACCGGGATTGGCAAAAGTACGGTTTCTCGTATTGTGCGGACCCGCACGGGGGCGGCGATGCGGGCTGGCGGAAACGTGATGTAGGGCTGCCTGTGCACCGCGGCTGGGGTCGTTCATGCGCCGCAACCTGCGTTCTAAATGCTTGGTACGCTGACTGCACTTCTTGATATGCA
Source organism: uncultured Collinsella sp. (assembly GCA_902478985.1). Lineage (GTDB taxonomy): Bacteria > Actinomycetota > Coriobacteriia > Coriobacteriales > Coriobacteriaceae > Collinsella. The sequence continues at coordinate 3,439 of CABSNH010000054.1, read as the reverse complement.
TAGAACGATTGCCGTCTTGCATAAAAATACGGCTCAGTCCGGTTTTACCCGCGCCTACCCCCGTCCACACCGTGCAAAAAGCGGAGTTTTCAGCATCGTGGCGCTGTCGGCACCGCCGTAATCTTGAAATATATGGGTCCCGAAGCCATTTATGCCTGCCGATGTGCCTCCAAAGCGCATGCTTGTGACCCCTGAGACCACGATGCTTGTTCTAAAACGATATAAAAGGGTGCCTGGAGACGTTGATTAACGCTTTCAATGCGTATACACGCAACTTGGCGTGCTGAAAACTCGCAAAAATGCACGCCGCACCCTATGGGACCCGTCTGTGGCGGGCGCGAAGCGAACCGGAGCCCAGCAGGACGGGGCATGGGGCGTTGCTTGGGGTGCCCGTGGCTCTGTCGCTAGCCGTTGGCACTGTGGAAAACGTCCGTGTTTGCGGCTGGCTGTTCGGTAAATGACAGGGCGAGCGCCGGACGCGCGAACTTTGTGTGTCCGAGGCGTTATGAAAAAGCCGAGCCGCCCGTATTGGGCGGCTCGGCAATCAAACCCTTTGATCTGGGGCATCCGCTACTGGCTAGTTTACCCTTCGAGCATGCCGTCGAGGGTGCGCCAGGCTAACTCGGCGCATTTGACGCGGGCGGGCATGTGCGAGATGTCCTGGAGCTGGGCGGCCTCGTCCAGATCTTCCAGGTCCTCCTCGGAGAGCTGCTCGCCACGGATCATGGCGAGGAAAAGCCCTGCCAGACGACGTGCTTCCTCGACCGTCTCGCCGGTGATGAGATCGGCCATGATGTCGGCGCTGGCCTGGCTGATGGCGCAACCGTGACCGGTAAAGGAGGCCTCCTCGATCACGCCGTTTTCGACACGCAGCTGCAAGGTGAGCTCGTCGCCGCAGCTGGGGTTGATGCCGTCGTGCTCGTGCGTGGGGGCATCCATCTCGTACTTATAGTCGGGATGCGAGTTGTGCTCCATAAACGTGGTGGAGTTGTACAGATTACCCATTGAACGTGCTCCAAACGTGATGCAGGCCGGCGATAAACTTGTCGATATCGGCCTTGTCGTTGTAGAAAGCCACGCTGGCGCGGCAGCAGGCAAGGTTCTCGACGCCTAGCCAGGTGAGCAACGGCTGCGCGCAGTGGTGACCGGCGCGGATGCAGACGCCGTCCATGTCCATGATGCTCGCGACATCGTGTGGGTGGATGCCCTTGACGTTAAAGCTCACGACGCCGTGGTGGTTGTCCCAATAGATGGAGCCGATGATCTGGACAAAGTCGAGCTGCATGAGCTCGCCCATCAGGTAGTGGACGAGTGCCTGCTCGCGTGCCTGGATGTTTTCGTAGCCCACCGTGTTGACGAGGTAATCAAGTGCCGCGCCTGTGGCGAAGATGCCGGCGGCGTCCTGCGTGCCGGCCTCGAACTTCTCGGGGACGGGAGCCCAGACGGCATCCTGCTCGGTGACCGAGTCGATCATCTCACCGCCGGTGAGCATGGGCGGCATGGCGTTGAGCAGGTCCATCTTGCCCCACAGCACGCCGATGCCCATGGGGCCCATGGCCTTGTGCGCGCTAAAGGCAAAGAAGTCGGCGCCCAGATCGGCCACATCGACCGGCATGTGCGGCAGCGACTGCGCACCGTCGACGACCAGATAGCCGCCGTACTTGTGCACGAGCTTGCCGAGATTCTTGACCGGGTTCTCGACGCCCAGCACGTTAGAGACTTGACCCACGGCCAAGATCTTGGTCTTGGGACCCACCTTGGACAGAACCTCCTCGGTCGTGAGCTGACCGGTCTTGGTGGGGTAGAGGTAGACGAGCTTGGCGCCGGTCTCGCGGCAGACCTGCTGCCACGGGATCAGGTTAGAGTGGTGCTCCATGATGGTGATGACGACCTCGTCGCCCGGCTCGAGGACCGTGGGCGCAAAGCTCTTGGCGACCAGGTTGAGCGACTCGCTCGTGTTGCGGGTGAAGACGACCTCGTTGGCCTGGGGGGCGCCGATGACGTCGGCGATCTGCTGGCGCACCTTCGCGATGGCCTCGGTGGCCTCGACGGACAGCGAGTACAGGCCACGCAGGGGGTTGGCGTTCATGCGCTGGTAGAAGTCGCGCTCGGCGTCGAGCACGCAGGCGGGACGCTGCGCGGTGGCGGCGCTATCGAGGAAGGCGATTTCGGGGTGCTGCTGGAACAGCGGGAACTGCGCCTTGTAGGGGTTGGTCTCGATGTCGACGGTAGGCCAGCCGCGCGAGGCCTCGTCGCTGGCGTCGAGCTCCATAGGCTCGGGGGCAGTACAGGTATCGCATTTAACGTGCTCGGTGTCGATCATGCGAGCTCCTCCTCAAAGTTGTCGATTAGGTTGTTGCCCAAGCGAACGACGGCGGCGCGGGTGCGCTCGTCGATGGCGGAAAGCGCGGCGTCCTCCAGCTTGGCGCGGATGAACAGGTCCTCGGCGGCGTTTTGGTCAAGGCCGCGGCAGGCGAGGTAGAACAGCTGCTCGTCGCGGACGTGGCCGATGGTAGCGCCGTGGTTGCCGGCAACGTCGTCCTCGTCGCAGAGGATGACGGGAACGGTCTTGTTGTCGACGCCCTTGTTGGCCAGGAGCACCGTCTCGCGCTCGGTGCCGGTTGCACCTTTGCAGCCGTGCACGAGGTCGATGGTGCCGCGGTAGACCTTCTTGGACGTGCCAGTCAGCACGCCGTTGGCGTCGATTTCGCACTCGGTCTTGCGGCCGCGGTGGCGTAGCTCGTAGTTAAAGTCGCGCACTTGTTCGCGGGCGCCCAGGTAATCGGTATCGATCGTCACCTTGGCGGTGTCGCCCAGCAGGTCGCCGGCAAGGCCGGTGGCGCTGGCGCCGGCGCCCAGGACGGTGTGCTGCACGTTGACGCGCGCGCCCTCGTCTAGGAACAGACCGGTGTCGTCGAGCGCGATCCAGCTGTCGTCGAGCGTCTGCGTGCAGGTCACGTTGACGGTGGCGTACTCGTGGGCACACACGCGCAGCACAGAGCCCACGACGCCCTCGCCGACAACGGGGGATTCCAGGGCGATCTGCAGGTCGAGCGTTGCCTGCGGGCGGGCGACGACGTCGATGGCGGCAATCGCAGCCGCTGCGTCGACGCCGCTTACGCGCACGGTAACCGTGGCGCGGCCGTAGGCGGGCACGTCGATGACGATGCGCTTGGTGGCGTGGTCGGCCAGGTAGGTGTAGGCGCCCTCGCCCATGCCGGTCTCGAAGGCCTCGGCAGGGGAGAGCTCCTCTTCGAGCTTGATGGCGCCGGCCTGGTAGACAGAGGTGGCGGGCACGTCGAGCTCGGTCTCTGGTGTGATGCGGGCGCGGTCGGCAGCGTCGCCGGGGGCGGAGGCGCGGCGCTCGGGGAAGCGCTCGGCCATGGCGTCCATCTGTCTCTTATACACATCTGACGCTGCCGACGAACTCTAGGGTGTA
>CABSNH010000053.1 GCA_902478985.1 uncultured Collinsella sp. | reverse complement strand
AGAACTCCGGTTTTTGGTGCCGGCTGTTGGGGGTTCGAATCCCTCCGTCCCAGCCATTAAAATTGAGCGCCCTGAGCCCATAACGGCCCAGGGCGCTTTCTTGTGGGCAAGCGGAGGGATTCGAACCCGCAAGGGTGCGAAGCCGAGGAAACGCGAAGGCGCCCCAAGCCCATTAGGACCAAGAGCGCCTTACATCTAGAAAATATCAGCCCAGTTCCGAAAAGCGAGCCGCCATCTACAAAATGGCGCGTGGCCCCGGCGGGCCGGGCATTAAGTTTGTCGCGAGTTCCGCACGCAAAGAAGGCCACTTAATGTGGCCTTCGTCTTGCGCAGGACTGTAGAGCAGCAAACTTAATGCCCGGCCCGCCGGGGCCACGCGTCCCTAATTGTTCAGCATGCGGTCGAAGCTTCCCGAGTCGCCATCCCGATAGTCGGCGGTCATCAGGATCTCCTGCGGAATGCGCCCGCCTTCACGTAGCACGTTGCGGAACTGCACGCGCGTAACCATGGGCAGATCCTTGATCGTCGCCGCCAGGTTCTGCGGCACGCCCTGGTTGGCAGCCGCGGGCTCGCACTCGCCGCCGGCCTTCACGCGACGCTTATGCTCGGCGAGCATGGCACGGTACATGCCGGCATGCAGGCGAATCTCAACCACATTGGCATTGCGAGCCTGCTCGACAATGCGCGCGCCCTCGCGATCGATATCGCCTACGTAGTAGACGTAGTTAAAGCGATAGCCAATCTCGGCCAGATAATCGTCCAGGGCATGCGAGACGCTCGCCTTGCATCCGCCGCCAAAAATCACGCCGCCCACCTTGATGCCAAAGAGCTTGGCGTGCTTGCGGCCACGCAGCAGCTTGACGATCTCGTCGTAGGTGTCCAGGTTCTCGACCATAATGAACGGCTTGTCGGCGCCCAGCGTAAAGAAGCCCGTAAAATGCACGGGGCGATTGGGGGCGACCTTGATCGCCTGCATGCTGATGCCCTTTTCGGTCATACGCCTGATCAGGCGCTCACCGTGCTTGCCGTCAAAAGCCTTCTCGTCGTTAAAGATCTGGTAGGCACGCTGACGGCGCGAGGCAACCGGCGTATCGGCACCTCGGTTCTGCTCGATCCAAGCCTGGATGATTGCGATTTCCTCGGCAATCTTGCGGTTGGACATCTCGTTATGCTGAGTGCGCTGCGGAGCCTTTTTGCCGTCCTTGCCCTCAACCTTTACGATCTGTGTCTGCTGCTCCTTGATCTTAGAGAGCGCCGTAGGCGTAGGGACAACTTTGAGCAGCTGCCTGCCTAAAACGCGGGCAAGGGCAAACGCCGATACCTCACCGTGGACGGCCGACTCGGGCTGCTGGGCAGCAGTACCTGCTGCGGCAGACTCCGGCTTCTTCTGAGACTTGCGCTTAGAATCGCCTTGGGAATTGCGCTCGCGCTTCGGCATAGGCGCCTGCTTCTGCGGACGATCGGACTTGCTCTCCTTCGCCGGCTGGCGCTTAGGCTGCCCCGAAGAAACCTCGACCTTCGCATCCTCGTCCTGCGGCGTGGTCTTCTCGGCTGCAGTCTCGGCATGGGAACTGCGGCCCCCACGATGGCGACGGCGGCGAGGCTTGCTCGACGCGCCCTGCTCCGCCTGCTCATCAGTAGGCTGCTGGCCCCTAGCCTCGGCATCAACCTCAAGCTGCGGCTCAGCAGGCTTCTGTTCGCGAGCCGCCGGCTCAACGACCTTCTCGTCCTGGGTGGTCGAAACCGACTCGCCCTTCCCCTGATGCTTTACGGGATACGCGCGTCCCGCAAAACCGCGGCCGGGACGACACGAACTCGGAGCCTTCTTGGCAGACTCCTCAACATCGTCTGCAACCTCAGAAGACTCTTCGACCTCACGCGCGGCATCCTGCTGTGCAGCCTTAAAGTGAGCACCGCGACGGCGCTTGGGCTCTTGGGCCTCCACGGGCTTTTGCTCCTTCGTGGGCTTCTGCGACTCGGCAGCAACCTCGGTCTCAACAGCCTCGGCATCCGTCTCACCCTTTTGAGCAACGGCGCGACGGAAGCGCTCCTGCTGGGCGCGGCGCTGTGCATCGCGCTTGCCGCCCCCGCCAAAACCGCCGCGTCCTGCCTTGGCCGTAAAGGCACGCACGACGTTCTCATCGAGCAACTCATCGGTATCGACATGCTCACACGGAGCAGCTTCTTCCACAGCAGGCACGTCAGCGGAATCCTCGACGACAAAATCTTCGACGGACTCGGCAGGCTGCTCCTGGACATCGCGGATCTCGGCATTGATGGTATAGAACGCCGGGCGCCCGTTAATGCCGCTACCCTCGATCTTGGTCACGATCTTTGCCGCGATAAGCTCATCGCGCATCGCCTTGGTGTCGCACTCCTTATCGACGGAGCGGAAAATCTGCGCCAGCGCACTCGACTTAATCTTGAGCGCCTTGCGGCAAAGCAGGTCGTAGGCAACCAGCTTGGCACGCTCAGCAGAAAGCGACGTCTGGCTGCTCAGGCGCTCAGCCAAAGCATCGACATTGTTTTGATTATCGGAATATACCGTCTTGGCCACGGGGCCCCTTTCATATGTACACATATACGTCTATATGGTACAACGCGCGCCCTTATCCACGCAAAACATCTGCGAGAACACTCGAGCGTCACCCGCTTTCGCATGAAAAAAAGACCGAGCCCGCGAAGTCGCGGACCCGATCTTTCCGAGTCATATGGATGGAACGGTTAGTCCATCAAGCTGACTAGGCCTTGGCGGCCTCGGCGTCAGCGGGAGCCTCGGCGGCAGCGGCGCGACCGTACTCGGCCTTGCCCATCTCGGACCACTCGGGCTCCTCATCAGGCATAGAGCCAGCCTCCTTGCCGAAGAACTCCTTGAGGCAGTTGACGGCGACGATGAGGCCCAGGACCATCAGCAGGACAGCGAAGACAAGCTGCAGACCCTTGGTGGCGGCGACGGAAACGGCGGCCGTGGTGGCGGTAGCCGGGATGGTGCCGAAGAAGCCGTAAGCCTGGACAGCGGCCATGCAGCCCATGGCGCTCTGGACCAGCGAGGTGAAGGTGCAGCAGAGCAGGAAGACGACGGGCACGTAGAGCATCCAGCCCTTGCGGCCGGTACACTTGCAGAACACGGCGAGGGTGATCATGGTCATGCCGCCGAGCAGCTGGTTGGAAGCACCAAAGAGCGGCCAGATGTTGGCATAGCCACCAAAAGCGAGGGCGAGACCGGGAAGCAGGGTAACGACCGTGGCGAACCAGGGGTTGCCGAGGACCTTCATGTAGCCGGCCTTGGACTCGATGGCCAGGGCATCGTTGGTCTGGGCAAAGAACTCGGAGAACGAAGTGCGGGCGATGCGGGCGACGGCGTCGAGCGAGGTCAGGGCCAGAGCGGAGACGTTCATGGTCATAAAGACGGTAGCGAGCGTGCCGTCAACACCGAAGGCCTGCATACCGCGGGAGATGCCAGCGGCGAAGATCTGGAACGGGGTGGAAGCGACACCGGCGTTGAGGGCGCCGGTACCGGCGGTGTTCATGTCGGAGAACATGATGCCGGCGACGATGATGGCAAGGATGCCGACGAAGGACTCGACGATCATGGCGCCGTAACCGACCTTGACGGCGTCCTGCTCCTTCTCGACCTGCTTAGAAGAGGTGCCGGAAGAAACGAGGCTGTGGAAACCGGAAAGAGCACCGCAAGCGACGGAGACGAACAGGACCGGGAACATCATGCCGGAGGCAGTGGAGAAGCCGGTGAAGACCGGAGCGGTGATAGTGGCCTGACCGTTGACGCCCAGGACGACGATGCCGAGGACAGCGCAGACGATCATGACGATCATCATGATGGAAGTGAGGTAGTCACGCGGGGTCTTGAGCATCTGGATGGGCATAGCGCCAGCGAAGACCAGGTAGACCATGACGACGGCGAACCACTGGAACTTATCCAGGTAGACCGGGAACTGCATACCGACGGCGAACATGAGAACCATGAGGACCACGCCGGTGACGAACTCGGCAGCGCCGGTGAGGTTGAACTTCTTCTGGGCCCAACCAAAGGCGATAGCGACGAAGGTGAACAGGATGGAGATGGTACCAGCGCAGCCGGCGGCATAGGACTTGGTGAAGTCGATGGCACCGGTAGCAGCACCAGAAGCGTCAACGGCCGGGGTGAACATGAACGTCTTGCAGACCATGTCGGTGAAAGCGGCGATGACGATGATGCAGAACAGCCAGCAGAACAGCAGGAACAGGCGACGGCCGGTCTTGCCGATGTACTTCTCGATGAGCTGAGCGAGCGACTTGCCGTTGTTCTTCATCGAAGCGTACAGGGCACCAAAGTCGTGGACGGCACCAAAGAAGATGCCGCCGACGAGGACCCAGAGCACGACAGGCAGCCAGCCAAAGGCCATGGCGACGATCGTACCCGTGACAGGGCCAGCACCGCAGATCGAGCTGAACTGGTGCGAGAACGCGGTGAAGGCGGAGACGGGCGAGAAGCTCTTGCCGTCCTTCATGCGCTTGGCCGGCGTGAGGGCCTCTTTGTCAACGCCCCACTTGTTGGCCAGCCATCGGCCATAGCCCAGATAGCCGCAGGCGAGCACCGCCGCGGCCACAACCATGAGCAAAACTCCGTTCATTACATTTCCTCCTCTAAAAAGAACTTCCTAGACATAAAAAATGAGGGCCGTCGGTTGCGCTCGACGGCCCTCATCTTCATCAGCCGCCCGTTATCGTACGGGCCAGCTGTATGTGCTAACCCGCATCAGATAATTACTACGCTGATAATGTTTAGCTGATGCGTGAACATGTCTAAGAAATCCTCTTCAATCATGATGTGAACGATCCGTGCGTGTTCACATCCCCCAGTGGTTGAAAAGGAGTATGAAACTTTAGTTACCTAAAGTCAACGCAAATTTGTAATGAATTTTCAACTTTTTTGGATTTCTCGGTATAAAACGCCACTGACCTCGGACTTTACCCCACGACAGTTTTTGCATGAGAGATGCCCCTGAGAGCCGCGGGAGCCGGGCGGAGGGGCCGGATATAAGGTTTATCGCGAGTTCCGCACGCAAAGAAGGCCACTTAATGTGGCCTTCGTCTTGCGCAGGACTGTAGAGCAGGAAACCTTATATCCGGCCCCTCCGTCCGGGGACCGCGCCGTACCAGCTACAGCGTCATGTTCGGATCGGCGTCGACGTCGAACGGCGAGATTTCACCTCGGTCGAATTTACGGCGAGCGACCTCCGCGATCATGGCGGCGTTATCGGTACAGGCAGACAAGGGCGGCACCGTTACGCGAATCCCCTGACGCCCAAGCTTCTTGATCATCATCTCGCGCAGATGCGGGTTGGCCGAGACGCCGCCACCGATGCAGTATTCCTTGCATCCGGTAGCGTGCAATGCGTTTTTGGCCTTCTTGTACTGCACGTCAAAGACAGCTGCCTCAAACGAAGCTGCCAGATCGGGCAGGTGAATCGTGCGCCCGGCCTTGGTCTCCTGTTCAATGTAGAGCGTCACAGCGGTTTTAAGGCCCGAAAGCGAGAAGCGATAGTCTCCCCTGCTGTTAAGCGCACGGGGGAAATCGATCGCCTTGGGGTTGCCCGTCTCGGCCAGCTTGGAAATGATGGGGCCACCGGGATAGCCCAGACCCAACGCCTTGGCTACCTTGTCGAAGGCCTCGCCCACAGCGTCGTCGAGCGTCTCACCGAGCACCTCGTAGTCGCCCCACGCCTTCACGTGCACGAGCATGGTGTGCCCACCCGAGACAAGCGTGAAGATAAACGGCGGTTTGAGGTCGGGTTGCGCCAGCAGGTTGGCAAACAGGTGCCCCTCCAGATGGTTGACGCATACGAGCGGCTTACCGGCAGCGTAGGCAAAGCCTTTGGCAAAGGCAACGCCCACCACGAGGGCGCCCACCAGGCCCGGACCCTGTGTCACGCCCACGGCGGCAAGCTCGCTGGGAGCAATGGCTCCACCCTCAAGACCAAGCGATGCTGCGGCATCCTCGAGCGCCGCATCCACGACACTCACAATCACCTCAACGTGTTTGCGCGAGGCGATCTCGGGCACCACGCCGCCAAAGCGGGCATGAAAATCAATCTGTGTCGACACCTGGTTGGCCAGCATATTGCCATCCGCATCGATAATCGCCACGGCCGTCTCGTCGCAGGAACTCTCGATAGCGAGCACCAGGCGGCGGCGCTCAATTTCGGCGCGCTCCCCCTCGGAGCGCCCAGGCGCAGGCAGCGGCCATACGCGTTGCTCGGCTGCCGTCGGCTCGGGCGAGGCGTTATCGACCGGAAGTACGAGGGGAAGTGGGGCCGTCATGACGATGGCGTCTTTGCCGACACCGTAGTAGCCGCGGCGACGGCCAGCCTCGGTAAAGCCCAGAGCGTTATAAAGCGCGATCGCCCCCTCGTTACCGTCCTCGACCTCGAGCGAAGCCGTGGTGCAGCCGAGCATCTGGGCATCATAGCTCACGTGCGACAGCAGCTTGCGGGCAATGCCCTCGCGGCGATGTGCCGGGTCGACGGCGACATCCAGAATCTGCACATCACCGTCCACGACCATACCGCCGGCAAGGCCCAGCAGCTTGCCGTCGTCGTGTGCCACCCACCAACTACGCGGCGCAGCAACGTCCTCGCCCAGTTCGGACAGGAACATGCCCGGCGTCCACGCCTCGTGTCCGGCACCTTCAAAGCAGGCAGCCTCCAGCGCGCTCGTGCCCTCGGCATCCGCCGCGCCCATGGGACGGAACTGCAGATGACGACCGGCGAGCTCATCGGCAACACCCGTAATTTCGCTCTGCGCACTCTCGGCAAGACCAAGACGCTTGCGCTCGTTTTCCTCGGCATCCGAAAGGCGCGTGTAAATCGGCAAGACGCGGGCCGGATCGCCGTCACCCGCAGCGTGCGCGAGCAGCAAGCCCTCGCCCGAAGGCCACCACAGGTCGCGCTCCACGCAGCGGGCGGTCTCGTCCTCACCCAGCAGCTTGCCATAGCGCACGAGACCGTCACCGGTCAGCTGAACCTGGTCCCAGTCCGCTGCTCGGCGCCACTCATCGAGCGCCACGGCGGCCTTGACCACGTGTTCGCGCTCAAATTGACGCTCGGGACCCTCATCGCCCAGCATATATAGTGCCGGATATACCTCACCGCGCATGGCATCGGCCAAGATACCAAGCTTGCCGCGCACGCCAGCCTTCCACGCCGTCCAAGCGCAAGCGTCGAGCGTCGACACGCCCAGCAGCGGAACATTGGCACCACGCGCGAGGCCCTTGGCAGTGGAGATGCCGATGCGCACACCCGTAAAGGACCCCGGGCCGCGGCCGACCACATAGCAACCAACATCGCTGCGATCCAGACCGGCTTGAGCCAGCACGCCATCAACGGTATTCACGAGCTCAACGTTGGCGTGACGGCGACACATGTGGTCGCCACTCACGAGCTTCGTCTCGCCCGTCTGCCCATCAATCCAGCTTGCCGCGCAGGCAAGCATGTCGGTCGAAGTATCGAGCGCCACCACCAGCGCGTTGTCGTTATGCAAGCTCATCTTGTACAGCCTTATCAATCAAATGGGAAAGCTCCATTGCGCGGTCACCGTGCGCCTCGAGCGTTATCGTTCGCACATCACTGTCGCCCTCATCACGCTTGAGCGTCACCGAAAGATACTCATCCGTCAGCTCGTCTTGGAATTGTTCGCCCCATTCCAGCAGGCAAGCACCCTCATAGCCCAGCACATCGAAAATGCCCGTATCCTCGAGCTCGTAGGCATGCTCCAGGCGGTATAGATCAAAGTGAAACAGCGGAATACGGCCTTGATCGTGAACGGCCATGAGCGCAAACGTAGGGCTCGTAACCATATGCCCATCGCCCAGCCCGCGCGAGACGCCCTTGGTAAAGTGAGTTTTGCCCACCCCCAGGCCACCGGTCAGGATGAGCACATCGCCGTCCTCAAGGCACGGTGCAATTAGCTCGCCAAAGTACTCCGTATCGGCAGCGCAAGTCGTTTTGTAAGTACCTACCCCCAGGCGCTCCAGGGACATATATGCTCCTTATTATTCCGAGGCGTCCTCTGGTGCGGGATGTCGCTCCAGGTAGTCGCCCAGCATCTTAAAGTCTTCCTCCAGCAGTTCCTGCCACGCCGGATTGCGTAGCGCTGCTGCCGGATGGAACGTGGGCATTACTACAAAATGCCCCATCTGGTGGAACCTGCCGCGCAGCTTAGTAATGCCAATCTCGGTCTTAAGCACAAAGTGCGTCGCGGGGTTGCCGAGCGTCACGATAATATCGGGCCAGATGCTTCGAATCTGCTCACGCAAAAACGGCGAGCAAGCCAGCACTTCCTCGGGACGTGGATTGCGGTTTCCCGGCGGGCGGCACTTAAGCACGTTGGCAATGTAGACGTCTTCGCGTTTGAGTCCCGCCAGCGACAAAATGCCGTTGAGGTCCTCGCCTGCCGCCCCCACAAAGGGCTCGCCCTGCAAATCCTCATTGCGGCCCGGCGCCTCGCCAATAAACATCACACGAGCGCGGGGGTTTCCCACGCCAAACACGATATTGTGACGCGACTGGTAGAGCTGGCAGAGGTGACAATCGCCCAGAACGGCCTCAATTTCCTCGAGTGCGACCTCACGTGGTGCCTGATGGGTATGGCCGGGGATGTGCATGACGCCCATAGCGGCTCCTACACGTAGACCTTGTCGAGACGCATGCCAAAGCCGCAGGCGACCTCGTAGTTAATCGTTCCGCGCAGTCGGGCCATCTCGTCCATAGTGATCTCGGCATCGCCATCGCGGCCGACAATGATCATCTCGTCACCATACTCGGCCTCGGGAATCTCGTGTGCCGGGTTGGACTGAATGGCGACCATAAACTGGTCCATGCAGATATTGCCAACCTGATGCACACGCTCGCCGCGATACAGCACATCCATACGATTGGAAAGCGTACGCGATAGGCCATCGGCATAACCGATCGGCAGCGTGCAGATCTGAACGCGCGTGCGCGGTACGCGGTAGGTAAAACCGTAGCCCACGCCCTCACCCATCGCAGGGTGTGCCACGCGCGTCACGCGCGCATGGACGCTCATAACGGGATCAAGCTGCATCACGCGGCCACTCAGCTCGCACGGCTGCATGCCATACAAGCCAACGCCGGCGCGAATCATATCAAAATGCATCGAGGGGTCGAGCATCGAGGACGGCGTGTTGGCGCAGTGCACGATACCGCACTCAAAACCCGCATCCTTAATGGCCTGAACGGCCTCGGTAAAGCGCTGACACTGCAGCTTGTAGTCCCAGCCCGAAGGTTCATCGGCCGTGGCGAAGTGCGTAAATACGCCGTCGCACTGAATACCGCGATGGAAATTTATACCGCGGACAAAGTCGAGCACCTGCGTGTAGTGAACGCCGATACGATTCATGCCCGTCTCGATGGCGAGATGATACTTGCCCACTTTGCCCGCCGCGACGGCACATTCGCCATACGCAAGAGCAAAATCAGACGTATAGACCGAAGGCATGATATCAAACTCGAGCAACGTCGGAATGGCCTCGATAGGCGGCTCGCTTAGGATGAGGATGGGTTTCGTAATCCCGCCCTGTCGGAGCTCAACGCCCTCGTTAACCGTCGCCACGGCAAACATGTCGGCACCGGCCGAATACATGATCTTGGCGCACTCAACAGCTCCATGACCATAAGCATCGGCCTTAACCACGCAGCACAGGCGCTGACG
>CABSNH010000052.1 GCA_902478985.1 uncultured Collinsella sp. | reverse complement strand
CCTGCGCCACCTGCTGGAGTGCTCGGGGCTCAGGAGGTCGACCTACTACTACGCGCTGGCGCACCCGCGGAGGCCGACCAGGCCCGAGCTGCGCGACGCCGCGGCCGAGATATTCTCGCGCACCGCCAACGGCTGCGGGCACCGGCAGATAGCCATGTGCCTGCGCGCCGAGCTGGGCGCGGTCGTGGCCGACAAGACCGTGCTCAAGATGATGCGCGAGATGGGCATCCGGTGCGGGATACGCCGCCGGGGCTCCCGCCGCCGGTACAGCTCCTACAGGGGGCTCGTGGGGAGCACGTTCGAGAACGTCATCGCGAGGGACTTCGGCGCCGAGGGGCCGTGGCAGAAGCTCGGCACCGACGTCACCGAGTTCAAGGTGGCCGGCGCCAAGGCCTACTGGGCCCCGGTGCTCGACTTCTGCACGAAGGAGATCGTGGCGAGCGACATATCGACCTCGCCGGACCTCGCCCAGCAGCACAGGATGCTCGACCGGCTCCTCGAGGCCCTGCCAGACGGGGCGGCACCGACCATGCACTCGGACATGGGCTGGCAGTACCAGCACGAGTCCTACGCCTCCAGGCTGGAGGGGGCGGGCATCACCCAGAGCATGTCGCGCAAGGGGAACTGCATCGACAACGCCGCCACCGAGCAGCTCTTCGGCCACGTGAAGGACGAGTTCTACCGCGGCAGGGAGTGGGGCAGCTTCGGGGACTTCAAGCGCGACCTGGAGGAGTACATAGACCATTGGAACGCGCGGCGCAGGCAGGTAAGATTGAAGGGCCTGACGCCGGAGGAGTTCCGGGACCGGGCCCTTGCGGCGTAGTCGCTATTTATTCAGTCCAAGTTTCGGGGCGCAGTTCACAGGCACCTTTGCGGTGGTTTTTGTTTTAGGCCGAGGGGAAGGCCTTGGTGAGACCGGCGCGCGTCTGCGTGTCGGTCTTTTGGTAGATGGAGCTCAGGTGGCGCTGTACCATGCGCATCGAGATACCGAGTTCCTCGGCAACCTGCTTGAGCGGGCGTTCATCCTGGGTCACGGCTATGAGCACGTCGACTTCGCGCGGGGTGAGAGCGTGGTTGGCGATGAAGGCCTGGCGTTGCTCCTCGATGGTGGGGGCGGCGAGTGCTTCTTCTGCCAGCTGCTCGCGCTCGCGCTCCTGCTCGGTTTGGGGCAGGCGGAACAGGCCCGCGGCTACAAACGCCGCGCAGGCGGCGACGAGCAAAACGAGCGCACCGATCATAATGAGGGCAACGTTATCCGAGGTCACGAGAGCAAGCGAGATGCCCGATGTGGTGAAAGCGCATACATTGTTGGCGGCGCGGCCCATGCCAGCCCAAAGGGCGGGCGCATGCATGTGCGGTGCCAGCTGTGTAAAGGTGGCGGTAAAGAACGTGACGAAAAAGCCCGAGCTCAGGTAAAAGACGACAAGGCCTAGGTTGGGATCGGCGCCGGCCTCCACGGCCAGGATGGAAATGGTCGAGAGCACGGCGATGCCGAGCATGACAAGTCCCATGTAGCGGCGCTCGGCAAGGTCAAAGATAAGACCGGCGGCAAGGCCGCTTGCCGCCAAAAAGAGGCGCGGCCAAGTCTGCACGGCAATGGTGCCGTGGGCGTTGGAGAGTGTGACCACGTTGTCGAGGGTGGAGAACAGACAGGCAAGAATCATGACGAGCGCGATGCTCCAGCATGCCTGCTTGGCGAGGGCATGAGAGGACTCAGCAAAGGGATTGATGGCGGGGCTGGAGCTCTCGGCAGCTTTTTGGGGAACGACGCTGAGGGCGGATATGGCGATAGTCGCTGCGCCAAGGACGATGAGCTCTGCGATGCCGCCGCAATTGAGCAGGTTGATGACGAACTGCATCAGGATGCCCGCGGTATAGGCCGCTCCCGTGCCGGTGGCGAGCTTGGGATCGTCTTGGAATGCCGTCGCGAAGGCGTGGTGAGCGGCGGCACCCAGCAGGCCGAGTCCAAGGAATGCCACGCAGCCCAGAATTTCGAGGGCAAGCGAACCCGTGGGGGACTGGATCTGGGTCAATCCCAGGATGGCGATGGGAACGGCGGCGCTGACAACTGCCTGGGGCTGGCCTTTGCGTTGGGCGAGACCGAGCAGTGGTGCATATCCGATAAAGCCGATGACGCTGGCGCCAAGGATAAAGCCCTGTGCGATCACAACGCGTTCGGCACCGGCGAGCAGCCCGACGTTGACGTCGAAGCGAAACTCGGCGGCAAGGAAGGCGAAGGTGAAGAGCGCGAGTGCCAGAAGCGCGTTGATTTTAGACCTGCTCAGGTTCAAGGACGGTCCTTTGGGTGGACGAATAATCGTGTCCTCGATTGTAGCGTTCCCGGGACGAGTGTGGCGATGGTGAAATCATATTGAATTAAACCGCAGGTAGAGGCCTAGGTTCACATCTACGAACCTAGGCATATGGAGTCATTTGGCACATCTTGGTGGTACAGGACCACCACAAAGGGGGCAGGCACCTTTGTGGTGGCATGTCCCTACGACCAAGGAGGCCGTTATGAACGTAAGCCACTTTGACAAGCAAGCTCAGCGTGAGTCCACCTGCTCGCTGGTTCACGGTACCTGGCGTTGTGTGGGTGCCAAAATAGCTTGCGCCGGCGCGTGTGCGCTTATGGTCGGGCAGTTGCTGCTGCCGAGCGTGGCGCTGGCGACGGAATGCGCCGATCCCGCCGCTGGGACGGATGAGGTTGCCGCGGCTCCGGTGACGCCGACGGTTGCGGAGGATACGGCGGCTCCGGCGCCGGTACCGGTGGCTCCGGCTGCGCCGATGACTGACGCGGCTCCGGCGGCACCGTCCACGGCAGAAGCTCAGCAAGATCAGCAGGACGCACCGGCGGCAACGGTAAACGATGCGGGCGCTGCTGACCAAGACGGCTCTCTTGGCGGCGCCGACAGCTCATCGGCAAACGACGCTATCATGCCCTGTGGCGTGACCGATGTGACAGGCGGGAGCGGTGTTAAGGTCAACACGACCGTGGTCCGCCACGATACGGACTGCAAGCTTTCGGACAACATCACGCTCGAAAAGGGCCAGCCGTATACCTATGATTTTCCCGATGTTGAGGGCGGCATGCCGGATGAGCCGCTCTGCGAACTTGTCGAAACCAAGTACTACCGGGCCGATGCTGCTTCGGGCACCCTGGCTGAAGTCCAGGACACATCTATGTCCGATGTGACGGCTCACTTTGAGCCTGTTGGCGATCACATGAGGCTGACGCTGACCTTTACGGGTGGCGCGGCAGGCGGCTCGTATCGACTCACGCGCAATGAGGATCTTTATATTGGCGCGGCACTGACGTATACCAGCACCGACTATGAAGGTGACAACAGCTACGCGGGCAGCTCGATTACCGTCAACGAAACCAGGGACGACTATTACCTCCGCTACGTCATCAATAGCGAAATTACGCTTGTTGCATCGGAAAACGAAGCCCTCCATAACCTGAACGTCAACGACGTGAAGACCGACTACGCGCCCGGCGAGGCGCCGCGCGCGACCGCGACGATCCCCGCCGCCGATGCCGACAAGTACGAGATCGCCTACGAGTGCTGGGAGGAAATGGATGGCAGCGACCCTGCGGAGCTCACGCCCGTTGCCTTCTGGTATTCCGACCCTGCCAAGTATCCGACGGGCGCGAGGAGGATCGAACACTTCGAAGAGGGCAAGTTCTACATGTACTCCGTTGAGCTGAGGCTCAAGGGCGACAATACCGTGGCCGATGACTGCATGATGTACGTCAACGGTCGTTGGGCGCACCACATCAAGACCGTCAACGGCGTCTTCGCGCCAAACGCCGACAATATGCTGTGCGAGCAGCCGATCGACGAATGGCGGGCCATCGACGTTATCGAGATCAACGGCGCCACGACCACCTTCAAGGCGGGCGATAGGCCAGTCTTTACGGCGAATGTTCCGACGGGTTCCAACTCCCTTCCTCAGTGTGAGTTCTGGACGGGCAGCGACGGCAGCGAAGTGAACTCTCAGGAGTTCTGGGATCAGAACATTACGAACCACATCGACGCCTTTAAGCCCGGCGTGACCTATCGTTACGGTATCTACCTCAAGTCCGCGCGCGGCTTCTACTTTACGCCCGACACCAAACTGGTGATCAACGGCCAGGAGTGCGGCTACCAGGTCGCGGACAGCGTATCCGATGAGGACAGCGGTTGGATCTACACCCTGTGGCTCAACACCGATTTGACCTTTACGCCCGAGGCCACGCCGACTCCCGATCCGCAGCCTACGCCGGATCCCAAGCCGACGCCGCAGCCTGGGGTGAAGCCCGCGGCCAAGCCCGCGGCCAAGCCGGTCGCGACAACTACCACGACCAAGACGGTTGAGAAAACCACGCAGGCCAAGAAGGGCGATGCTGTCCTGGCTACCACGGGGGATACCACCGCGATGACGGTCGCCGCCCTAGGCATCGCCGGCGCAACCGTAGCCGCCGCCGGCCTCGCCGCAACCAAGCGTCGCAAGCGCTAGGTTTTGGTGACAGCGCCTATCCTCGGCTTTAGCAAAATCTCAATCTGTAACACCAAACTGCCCAAAACGGCTCTAGATGTTACAGATTGAGATGAACCGAATGGCCGCCAATCTAATGTCTCGATCCGTAACACCAAGCGGGGAATTTGACCTCTAACTGTTACAGATTGAGACAAAGCGGGGGCGGCTGGAGCAATATCTCGATCTGTAACAACTACAAGGCTCAACAGGGCCTAACTGTTACAGATTGAGACAAACTGGCCGGCCAAGTCCAGAACCGCCACAAAGGTGCCTGTCCCTTTTGTGGCGGTTTGCGCAGGTAGAACGGTAGGTTCGTATATATGAACCTACCGTTCGCTTAGTTTTTGGACGACGATTACGCTGGATGACTTTTGGTTTCAGGAAAGGAACGACCATGAGGTGGACCACTGCTCGAGCGCTTTGCCGCCGCCTGACCGTTGCCGCGGTGACCCTCACCATGGTGACGGGTTCGTTGCCCGCGGGCGCGTTTGCCGAGACCCTCACCACCGACGGCACTTTTGTGCAGACGGATAACGACCAAGCAGCCGATGCCGACGCCGCCGACCCCGCGCCCGATGCCGCCGACGCCGCGCCCGATGCCGGCGCTGCCGACCCCACAGTGCTCGATACCGGTGACACCCCTACGCCCCCGGACTCCGAGATTGCATCGGCGGCAGGCCTGACGGGCGCTGGGCAGACCGAGAGCACGCCCGTGGCCACGCTTGCCACCGATCTTGTCGAGGGGAAGGAGCTCGCCGAACAGCAGAAGCAGGAGGAGACCGCCGAAGCCGAAGCAACCTGGAATGAGGATCTTGGGCTCTGGATGACCTCGAAGGGCGCCACGGGCGTAAAGGACGAATACGACGATGGCTACGTGGCCGGCGAGCAGACCCCCGCGCAGTACTACTTCTCGATTGATAGCCTCACCAACGAAATTTCTATCGAGTATGGCGACGCGGGCATTACCACGTTGGAGGTGCCCTCGACCATCGACGACAAAAATGTCGTAAGCCTTACGGGTATGGGAAGCGCTGCGCTCACATCGATCACCTTCGCCCCTAATTCGCATGTCCGCTCGGTTGGAGGCTTGGGCGGCAGCAGCATCAAAGAGATCGCACTGCCCGATTCGGTCGAGGAGCTCAAGAGCTATGCATTCTACAAAAGCAAGACGCTCCAAATGGTAACCTGGCCCAACAACGCGGCCTTTACCACGATTCCCGAGCAGGCCTTTAAGGAATGTGAACAACTTGACGACAAGGTGGTGGCAACGCTGCCGACTTCGGTCAAAACTATCGACTATCTTGCATTCGCCTATTGCGGCGTGCCACAGTTCTATGTCTCGGACACAACAGTGCTCACCTTTACGCAGATCAATGTGCCGGGCACGGTGGAGCGGATTGAGCGCAATGCCTTTGACGGGTGCTCGCATGTGTCGTCGGTGACGATCGGCGACGGCGTTAAATATATCGGGGCGCTCGCGTTCGCCTCTCTTGATCCTGCGATTGCCGGCAAAGAGATTGTGCTACCCAAAAGCGTGGAAATGATAGAGTGGGGAGCTTTTGAGAACACGAGATACGGAAACGAGACGAACCATAATGCCGTTGCCCTGCGCGTGATGAACCCCGATCTTCAGTTTGGTGAGGCGGGCTATCCGGGCGACTATAATGAGCGCGTGACAATCGATGGCGTAACGTATGCGATTCCCTTTAGTGAAGGCCAGACCATCTATGCCTATGCGACCGATTCGGCTGGCAACCCCTCGATGGTCAAAAAGCTTGCCGATGCCGTGGCCGATCGCAAGGACTCCGTCGATTCCTCGAAGCCTGCCTACACGTTTGAGTGGATGGGCGAGGCGGCCCAGGTGACGGGCAAACTTCCCCAGAGCGCGACGGCTACACTCGTGCAGGCGGGGCAGTCCACGCCGCTGGCGGTTGGCGATGACGGCAGCTTTACAGCGGACGCTCTCTCCAAGACGGCAGCAACGCTGCGCATTTCGCTCAGCGGTTACTATGACATGGTGCTCGCTCGCCCGGGCGACCAGATGACGGGCACATGGAATATCGGAGAGATTAAGGCGGAGGACTTTACCAAGATTCCGGCCTCGCGCGCGATTGAGCTCAACGTGGGCTATCTTGAACCGATTGTGGGCCAGGATAAGACCGAACGCATTGAGCTCGATAGTCTCGATAACATCGATCTGACGGTGAAGAGCGGCGGCAAGACGCTTAAGCCTGCCAAGGGTGACAAGGAAAACGACTTCCGTATCCAGGGCACAGCGCTCGTGGTGTCGCAGGCCATTGCCGACGCGGACCAGGATCTGGAGATAACGCTCGAGCCCAAAGACAGCCTCAAGCTGGGTGGGGCGACGGCGACGGTGAAGCCCTCGGCCGGCAAGGTCGATATCGACTTGAAGCCCTGGGGCACGGCGACGGTTACGACCAAGGGCGACTACCAGGGCGCCAACCGCGTGCTGGTGTTCCGTACGTCCGACGGCAAGCTAGTTGCCGACGGTGTCACCTATTTGATGGGTTACGAAGACGATGGCACCACGCCTATCATGAAGGCCGAGACGCCGCGCCTTAAGGCCGGTTCGTACACCATCGTCGCCTTTAACAAGACGAGCTACGACATCCAAGCAACGAGCTATTCCACGTTTAGCCGCCTAGGGCTGACCGTGGGTAAGCATATCGCGCAAAAGCAGGTGAAGATCGAGGACGGCAAACAGCTCGACGTGACGCTCGACGTTCCCACGTTTGACGTGGAGACGTATCGTGCCGAGCGCGGGCTGACGGCGGGCTCGGTTATCGCTGATTCGTCCGCGGTCGTTGGCGTGGAGACCGAGCTGCGCATTCATTACGAGCTCAAAGACAGCCAGGCTGCCAAGATTGAGATTCCGCTGGCCAAGGATGCCGTCGAGGATGTGTCCGCAGGCGCTCGCGAAGCCGGCGCCAGCTCCGATGCCATGTGGGCTGGCACAACTTGGGAGGGCGACAACCTCGTTCTCGATATGAAGAAGGGCATGGGCGCCGATGTGTTTGTGCGCTTTAAGCCTAAGGCCGCGGGCATCTATGCCGTCTCGCCGCTTATTACGCTGGGCGAGGTGACATTGCCGCTGGGAAGCACCACACTCGAGGTTAGCGGATCGCGCATCGAGGTCGACAACACCGACGTTCACAGCCTACTGGGCAATGTGGCCTACGTTTATGCGGCACCGGGCAAGAGCGTGCAGCTCACCGTGGGGACGGGCTCGTCGGCTGCAAAGTACACCGGTAAGACCAACAAGCTGGGCCGTGCCAAGATTGAATACGACCTGCCGCAGGATACGCTTGCCGCCGAGCGCGTGACGCTCGAAGCGCGCGTGGGCTCGACCGATGTCGCCGCCGCTGCTGCCGAGGTAACGGCTCGCAATTATGTGCGCTATGTTCCGGGTGCTTCGGTCTGGAACTTTGATGTGACGTATCGCGGCGGTACGCAAAACTTGGTCAAGGACGGCAAGGACACCGGAAAGAGCCTGTGGACCTTCCATCATCTGCCACAAAAGAAGAACGCCTACTGGACCTTTGACATCACGCTCGAGGTGGGAAACGAAGAGGCCGCCGACACGCTCGACCTGTACGTGGACTGCGTGGATGGCAAGACGGTGACGATTCCTCTGACTCAAAAGTCGCGCGAGGGCACCCGTGTGCGCTATGTGGCGGAGTATGTGGACGAGGGTTACCTTAAGCTGCTCGACGAGTTTAACAAGGCGAATGACTCGACCTATGTGAACTGCGGCAACTTTGAGCAAATCTTTATGCCGCAGACCTACCGCATCTCCAATGCTCAGCTTATGACCATGCTGCGTTTTGACGCCAACGCTTCGGCCAAAAAGCATTCCGCCGCGGCCGAGGAACGCCAACAGGAGTTTTCGAATGCCGTGCAGCAGTGGCACGAGTATATGATGGATAACTCGTTTAATGATGTCGACGAGGCCTTTAACGACGCGATTGACCAGATGGTCGCCGATGCGTTTGCCGAAGAGGACAAGGACGGTAAAGAGGACGAAGCCCAAGGTGGAGCTGCGCGTAAGGCTCGTCGCGCCCCTGCCGCCAGCGACGGCGAGGGTGATGGTGCTGGCAACGACGAGGCCGCGCAGTTTGCGGCTGAGCTCAAGGCCGCGGTCGGCGGGTCGGCGGCGCTGCTGACCCAGCAGGGCGACAGCTATGGTGTCAATGTGGACAAGATGATCTTTGAGGATGCTTACGGCACCAGCGAGGATTGGTATCAGGAACTCGCGGCGGCCCAGGGCGCGAACGCTGCGGATGCGGCCGCCATCAAGGAGCTCGTCGACCATGCATCGCGAGCGGAGTTTATTGCCCAGCAGGCCGAGGATCTGGTGGGCCAGTCGATGGGTATCGGCCAGCTCAACCAATATGGAAGCTGGAATGACGCAACCGCTGCGGCACTCAACAAGTGTGCGGGCATTAAGGCCAGCGAGTACAACGGCCAGTCGACGAGCGGGTTTAACGATTTGGGCCAGGCGCTCGGCAGCTCGCTGAGCTACAAGGCGGCTGACGACGATACCGTTAAGGGCTTTAAGGTCGCCGCGCCCGATGGCGAGCAGACGGCCTATATAGAGTCGGAGTTTATCGAGAACTCCAATAACAACAAGAACCAGGCGCTTCTGTTTAACTCGATCGCCATGCAGTGCGACATTCTGGACAACCTGTACGACAACTGGAATGTGGTCCATAGCCTCAACAACTCCAAGGTGCGCGGATGGCTCATGGCCTGGAAGCTCAACGGCGACGTGAGCGCCCATATGAAGCTCATCCGCACGATCCGTTCGCTCAAGAGCTATAAGATCGAGTGCGAGATGTTCGGCCAGGTCTTTAAGACCGATGCGTGGAAGGCGGCCGGTCAGGCGTTTCCCGCGGCGACCCAGGGCATCGGCATCTTTACCGGCATTTACGGCGTGAACGATGCCAGCAAGAACTGGGAGAACGTGAACGTCCGTATGCAGAAGGTGAAGGGCGAGCGCGAGGGCTATGAGCTTCAGCATACGCGCCTGCTTGCCAAGCCAGAGAAAACCGAGGACGACTGGAAGTGCATTTACGCGCTGCGCGACGCCATGGAGAAGGCGCGTGCGTTTGAGGATCTGCTGTATCGCCAGCTCTGCCACGACAGCACCGATGTGGCGGTGGGCTCCATTATGACAATCGCCGGCGTGCTGACGGCCGGTTCGGCGGGTACCGTGGTGGGCGCTGCCTATGACGCGGCTTCGACCAGCGTAGGTTCGGAGCGCGCGATTAAGCTGACCA
>CABSNH010000051.1 GCA_902478985.1 uncultured Collinsella sp. | reverse complement strand
GTGTTAACAAATGTGCTCAAAACCTCACGTCTGCGGCTCCAATTGCGCCGTCTGCCAACTCATAAAAATGTAACGGCATTCACGTGCTTACCTGCATCGGCAAGGTGTTACCCTTGTAACATTTGGAACCCACCGCTACCATGCGAAGCTATCGAAAGGGCCCCATATGCTCAATAATCACGAGGTCAATCTAACCGACGAGGAGGCTGCCGCCGAGGTCGCCCGTGTCGCGAAGACCTACCCCGTGGTACGCTTACTGTCGGCCGATCAGATTAAGAGCGAGCCTAACTGCATGCTCGCCGGTGATCGCTGCCCTTGCCTGCGCCAGTCGAGTCTTGAGGCCTTGACAGATTCCGATGAGGTGTCGGAGCAACTGCTCAACGATGGCGTTGAGTACCGTGCCCATCTGCGCCCTCTGAAGGTCGAGGGCAAGCCTCATGTCCTGCTGATGGTGCGTCCGATCGATGGGCAAGAGGCTGCAGAAGAGGACCTTGTCTACACCGACGTGCTGACGAGCGTGCACAATCGCCGATATTACGAGGAAAAGCTCCGTAGCGCCCGCATGAACGCCGGCGTTGCGATGATCGACCTTGATGATTTTAGGGTCTTCAACGATACGTGTGGCCGTCATGCCGGCGACCTTGCGCTCGGTGCCGTGGCGACAGCCATGCGCAGCGGAATCCGTTCGACTGACGAGCTTGTGCGCTATGGCTGCGACAAGTTTGTGGTTGTCATGCCCAATATTCCCTCCGATGACTTCACCCGTCGCCTGCATCAGGTGTCCGATGCCGTTCGTTCCACGATTATTCCGGGCCATGAGTACGTGAGCTTGACGGCATGTGTTGGTGGCGTTCGTATTCATGGCGAGACGGTCGATGAGGGCGTTGGCCGCGCTGTCCAGTTACTGAGCCGCGCTAAGGCAAAAGCCGGTACGGTCGTGACCGATGCCGATTCCATCGAGGCCTTCCAAAGCGAAAAGCCTTTGGTACTTATTGTCGATGACTCCGAGATGAACCGAGTCATTCTCAGCGAGATGCTCAAGGACGAGTATTGCATCCTCGAGGCCGACAACGGTCGTACGGCGCTCGACATGGTCGACCGCTATGGTGATGAGTTGTCGATCGTGCTGCTGGATATTGTCATTCCGGGCATAAGCGGCTTTGAGGTGCTGGCCGGTCTGCCGCGCCGATCGGTTAGTGACAATCTGCCTGTCATCATGATTTCGAGCGAAGATTCCGATGATATGGTTCTGCGCGCGTACGAGCTAGGCGCCTCGGACTATATCAACCGCCCGTTTGACTCCCGTGTCGTGCGCCGCCGTGTAAGCAACACCATCCGCCTATACGCCAAACAGCGCCGCCTGACGAGCCTGCTGTCCCAGCAGTACAACGAGCGTGTCAAGAACAGTCGCATGCTCATCGACATCATGGCTGGCGTCATGGAGCTTCGCAACGGCGAGAGCGGCAGGCACGTTACGAACATCGAAAAGCTGACCGAGCTGCTGCTCGGCTGTCTGGTCCAGCGTAGCGGCGCGATCTCCCTCGACAATGAGGAGCGCTCCACGATTGCCCTGGCTTCGGCGCTGCACGATATCGGCAAGATGTCGATTGACGATGCGATTCTCAACAAACCCGGACGCCTTACGCCCGAGGAGTTCGAGATTATGAAGACGCATACCACGATCGGCGCCGACATGTTGCTTGAGCTGGGTAGCCATCACGCCGGCAATGCGCTTATGGAATATGCGTACCAGATTGCGCGTTGGCATCACGAGCGCTGGGACGGCAAGGGTTATCCCGATGGCCTTAAGGGCGACGAAATTCCCATTGCCGCACAGGTGGTTTCGGTGGCCGACGTGTACGATGCGCTGACGAGCGTGCGCGTGTACAAGGATGCCATCCCGCACGAGGAGGCTATCCAGATGATCCTGGACGGTAAGTGCGGTACCTTTAACCCGTTGCTGCTCGATTGCCTGCTCGAGGTGCAGGACCAAATTGCCGAGACGTTGGCACGCCCCGCTGACGTCGTCGCGTTTCCCACGATTTAGTTTGACCAAAGGAGTTTTTAACCCATGATTTCCATGCGTGAGGCGTATGAGAAGATCGGCGCTAATTATGATGACGCGTGCGCTCGGCTGATGGGCGAGGAAATGCTTGCCCGCTTTGCCCTCAAGTTTTTGGATGACGAGAGCATGGACAAGCTGGAGGCTGCCATGGCGGCGGGAGACGCTGAAGGTGCGTTTATGGCAGTGCATACGCTCAGGGGCGTGAGCCAGAACCTGGGATTCGATAATCTGTACGAGCCGGCGGTTGTGGTGACCGATGCGCTGCGCGGCGCCGATGCCGTTGACGGCGCACGCGAGGGAATGCATGCACTGCAGCAGCAATATGCGGCTACGATGTCGGCCCTGCGCGAGGCGGCTGAATAAGAGCTTGCGAGCTTTGATGACTATGAGAGTGGATAATCTCCCGTTTTAGGCCCGGTGGTGGCCTCAAAGTGGGAGATTATCCACTCTCGTTCGATACGTGTCCAAAAATCCACGCTCACCCCTTCTGATTAGTGAATGGCCTATGCACACTGTCGGGGCTTTCCGCATGCAATCCATATCGTTGTTCGATAAACTGTTCGAATAACGATAGAGTCGATGAGGGTGAGTGTATGTCCAACAGCGTTCAGCGTATGGCCAAGGCGGGCGAAAAAATCAGGAAGCTTGGTTTTTGCATGGCAGCCGTTTTTGCAGGGATGCTCGTCGCTTTTGCCGCGCTGGTTGTTTACGTGATCTGGTACGCAGTTGCAAACTTTGCTTCTGTCGATTCTTTGGGTGTCGTGACGCTTCTCAATGGCGGGTGCATCGTTATCCCAAGCGGACTGTGCCTGGCACTCGTCGTGGGTATTTCGCTTGTCGTTTTGTGCGGGATCAGCCGTAACATCTCGCGAGGCGTCTCGCCCTTTACCAAGACGCATGTGCGGCTTATCCGTGTTCTCGCGCTTGCCTTTGCTGTTAACGCCGCGGTTTCGCTTGTTGGTGCCTATGGGTCGGTCAATCTCACCATTGGTGGGCTGGAGCTTTACATCGTGCCTCATTCCTTCGTTATTGAGATTTGCCAAGGCGCTACCTTTGATACGGGGTCGTTTATCGGCGCAGTTGTCTGTTTGTTTATCTCGGCGATCTGGAGTTATGCCTCGCTGCTCCAAGAGCAGTCTGACGAGCTTGTGTAGGAGGAAACATGAGCTATCTCATCATTGAGCTTGAGACGCAGCTGCTTAAGACCGGGAAGACCAGTGCTGATCTGATTCGGGCCACGGGGCATACTCCGGCTAATATTTCAAAGCTAAGAAACGGGAAAATAAAAGCTATTCGTCTTAAGACGCTTCTTGATATCTGCGATGAACTTGACTGTCAACCGGGAGATATTATTCAGCGTGTGAGTGAGAAAGAGCTTGAGGAACTTATTGTTGAGCGTGCAAAAAATGTCGTGAGGCAGATGCGGGACGGCGGAGGCAATGAGGTATCGCTTCCGACATCCGTCTTTGCTGTCGATTTGAGTGACGAGTAGCTTAAGGCGAACAACTAAAACGAAGTATCAGCGTGAAGGGACCCGTGTCTAACACGGGTCCCTTCTTTTAGATTATCTTGACAAATATGAGTTATCGAAAAACAATAACAACCATGGAAAACGATAAAGGAAAGAAGGAACGATTTGAGCGGTTTTGATATCAAGCAGAACGGGAGGCCAATGAACGCATCAACGATAAAGTTATCAAAGGTGTCAAAGCGCTATGGGAAACGGCGTGTGTTGCATGATGTTTCCTTCGAGGTGCACCAGTCTGAGCTCTGTGCCCTTGTTGGTGCAAATGGAGCGGGCAAAAGCACGCTCATTAAAATCGTATTGGGCCTCTGTGAGCCATCGTCGGGGAGCGTGGAGCTCTTTGGAGGCAAGTCGAAAAGAGAGCTCAGCCTGATGCGGGCGCGTGTCGGCTATGTGCCAGATTCCAGCGGAGCATACCAATCCCTCAGCGCGGTTGAGAATCTTCGGATCCGATGTGCGGAATGGGGGCTTGATGAGAATCGTGAGGTTCCTCGCGTTTTGAACCTAGTTGGACTGGATGCCGATGAAAAAAAGAGCGTGAGCAGTTTTTCTCTGGGAATGAAACGGCGACTGGATATAGCTACGGCTTTGTTGGGTGACACTGACCTGCTTATTTTTGATGAGCCAGCAAACGGGTTGGACCCGCTGGGCATCGAGAGTATATGGGCCCTTATCGGTCGATTGAATCGAGAGCAGGGTAAGACCATGCTCATCTCTAGTCATGATTTGGATGAGTTGGCATCGGTTGCAACAAGCTGCCTGTTTATTCATGACGGCGAACTGCTAAAAAAGGAATCGATGGACGTCATAAGGGATGAGGCGTCGTCCCTAAAAGAGTATTACAGGCGCTTGATGAAGGCGGTCTCGCTATGAAGCGGGCGATCCATCCCATAAAGGCAGATATGATGCGTTTGCACAGGATATTTCCGGCGAAGTTTGGTCTTGCGCTTATGCTGGCGTTCGGCCTTCTCTTCGGCATCTTTCTAAAAAACGGAACAACGTTGCTCGCCTTTGGCAATAGCGTTTTTGGGGAGGATATTGGCTTCTGCTGGAATGTAATCGATCCTTCTGCACCCGATGAGTCCCTTGTGCGTAGTGCCTTTGCCGGCACCTCTCTGTTCGTTCCGCTCATCGTTTGCCTGGCGATTTTACAGGAGCGCGGCTATGAAGAGGGATACCGAATTTCTTCAGCAAGAGGTCTTACCCGCTTTAATGGGGTCCTAGCACATGTGCTTTCGTCTGCTTTAATAATTGGCGCAGCATATAGTGCGCTTTGCCTTCTTCTTTTTGCAATAGCCATAATACGTGTAGGGCATAACTACTCGCACGACATGCTAACTGCATTTTTGCCTGCGATGATAATCAACGCCGTATTGGTGGTATCGGTTGCGTTGGAGACGGTGACCATCTATCGGATTACAAGCAGCGCCGTATTTAGCGGGGCTGTGGTAATAATCGGATTTGTCATGAGCTTGACGCTCTACGGAACTTACCTTCAGACGCCCATATCGTCCTTGCGATGGATCTTCTTTCTTCCGGGGCCGTACC
The DNA here is from genome assembly GCA_902478985.1 of uncultured Collinsella sp. Lineage (GTDB taxonomy): Bacteria > Actinomycetota > Coriobacteriia > Coriobacteriales > Coriobacteriaceae > Collinsella. The sequence goes on along the minus strand of CABSNH010000051.1, from coordinate 4,929 downwards.
TTGGAGTCGGATGTGCCCTTGGGTATAGCGATATGGGGCAGCTGACGCTTCTGGGATATGGCGCGGCAGCCAGCTGTCTATCGGTATTGATTTACGCTCTCGTGAGCTTTCGTGCTGGGGGTGTGCTCAATGGCTCGTCAGACTAGAAGATTCCTTCATTCAGAATTGAAGCATGTGAGCAAATGGACGTACGCCTTAATCCTGGTAATTTATGCGTGCATGGTGGTATTGCAGCTTAATTCTTTCCCGATGTGGTTCTGTAGCCTCCGTGAGAACAGTTTCTTAGGCTTTTTCCCAGACCCGACGCTTCGGCTATCGGCAGAGGATGTCCTTCTATTTGGTAATGCAGAGGTTTTTCGCGGTCTGCTGTTCAACGTAGCCCCGTTGGCTCATGCATTGTTCTTTCCGTTCATCGCGGCTTGCATTGTGCCGCGCTTTGTCAGTTCGGGCTTTATTGAGGAACCGTGGGGGTTGTCGGAGACTCGGGGAGGGAAGCGTGTGTGCGCTATCGTTGCGCGAGTGGTGCTGTCTTCTTTTGCCCTTTTGGGCGCGTTTATCCTGTCGAGTGTCGTTTTGTACTGTCTTAACTGCGTAATTGTTTTGGATGCTCAGCAGTATTTCAACCTGAATATTTTTTGCTATCGACTTCTTCTGGCGAGTGTCGTCTGCCTTGCATACGTGGTCTCTTGCGTGGTTGCTGTTTCCTATTTTGGATTCGGCTTCGGTCCGATTGGCATACTGCTGCTTGTCAACGTTGTAGCGATCTACATACAGCTCGGGGCCAACTCCATGCTTCCGCTTCCAGCCTCGATGCTCATGTGGATTTGTGGCGTGACCCCGTTGGGGAATAGTCAATGCATTTCGATTCTAATTGACTGCCTAATAAACGTAGCAAGCGTTTTTACCATTTGCTTTACCGTAGACCGATTGCGGTCGAGATTTCTTTGATTGTTTGTGAGGGATGATCATACCGAGCATACCAAATACAGGGGGGGGCGGGCACCGTGGCTGGTGTCCGCCCCCCCCTGGCTTAGGAGGCTTTAACCTGAGTGGTTTGCGGGCTAGCGGGTTTGCTTTACCTTGGCAGCAGCCTCGACAAACGACTTCCACAGGTTAAAGTCGGTCTCGAGCGTCTTCCACGTGTACTCAGGGTGCCATTGTACGCCCAGGCAGAACGGCTGGCCTTCGACTTCGATGCACTCGGGAACGCCGTCGGTTGCTTTGGCGACCAAGCGCGTGCTTTTACCCAGACGGTCGACGCAGCAGTGGTGTGCGGAGTTGGTCTGGATCAGCCTGTGCCCGCCAACCGCGCGCTCCAGCAGCGAGCCCGGCACGACTTCGACGGGATGCACGGGGTCGTTGAGCACGTGGGTATGGCGCCACTGCGTGCGGCCCTCGCGAGCGCCCAGGCTCGGCACGTCCATGCACAGGGTGCCGCCAGTGGCGACATTGAGCAACTGCGTGCCGCGGCAGGTGGTAAAGAGCGGCTTTTTGGCGCGGAGCACCTCGCTGACCAGCTTAAACTCAAAGCTATCGCGGATCTCGCAGCAGAGGGTGGGGTCGTAGGGGCGCTCGTCGCCCCAGCGCTTGGGGTTGACGTCCGGGCCGCCGGGAATAGCGATGCCGTCGGCGATATCGACGTAATGACGGATAACCTCAATGTCCTCGGTGATAGACATCTGCAGCGGCAGGCCGCCGGCGGCAAGAATGGCATCGACAAAGACACTTGCGATTTCCTCGTTGGGGGAGAGCGTCTCGCTTAAAAACGGCTTTGCCTCTTCCCAACGCGGCGCGACGAGGATGAACGGACGGTCGGCGGGGTCGACGTCGACATGCGGGGTGTAGGACGATGAGGTGCGGGTTCCGATCATAGGTGTAACTTTCGAGTTTGGATGGGCATGGCTGGCGGGTGGGCGGTCTGGTTAATGGCCCTTGATGGAGTTGAGGAAGTCCTGGGCGCGCTTGGTCTGGGGGTGGTCGAAGAACTCGTCGGGCGTGCTGGTTTCCACAATCTGGCCGTCGGCCATAAACACGACGCGGTCGGCCACGCGGCGGGCAAAGTTCATTTCGTGCGTGATGACGATCATCGTCATGCCCTGCTGGGCCAGACGGACCATGACCTCGAGCACCTCGTTGATCATCTCGGGGTCAAGGGCGCTTGTGGGCTCGTCAAAGAGCATGGCCTTGGGTTGCATGGCAAGCGAGCGGGCGATGGCCACGCGCTGCTGCTGGCCGCCTGAGAGCTGTGCGGGTACCTTATCGGCCTGTTCGGCCACGCCCACGCGGCTCAGCAGGTCCATGGCGCGCTCACGAGCCTCCTCCTTGGACACGCCCAGCACATCGACCGGCCCCAGCATGACGTTCTGCAGCACCGTCATATGTGCAAACAGGTTGAACTGTTGAAATACCATGCCCAGCTCGGCGCGCATGCGGGCAAGGTCTTTGCCTTCCTGCGGAAGCGGCTGACCTTCGATGAGGATCTCGCCCGAGTCGATGGTCTCCAAGCGGTTGATGGTGCGGCACATGGTCGACTTGCCCGAGCCCGAGGGCCCGATCACGACGACGACCTCGCCGCGGTCGACCGAGAGATTGATGTCGTTGAGGACATGTAGATCGCCATAGTGCTTATCGACGTGTCTGAGCTCGATTAGCGGCTGATTGCCGGTTGAAGAGGTGCTCTGTGCCATGGTGCTCGGCTCCTTATGATTCGAAATGGTAAAGCGTTAGCGGATGATGGTCGCACCGGTCTTGTGCGAAACGTAGACAGCGGCCTTGTTGATCGCGACGTTGATGAGGATGTAGATGACCGCGATAACCAGGTAGACCGACACGAGGGCGTCGTAGTTGGTAATGAGCACGCGGGCGTTTTGCATGAGGTCGGGGTAGCTCACCACGTAGGCGACGGTGGTGTCTTTGACTACGACCACAAGCTGCGAAATCAAGGACGGAATGATAAACCGAATAGCCTGCGGCAACACGATTTTAAAGGTGATTTTAGCCTTGGAGAGACCGAGTGCCTGGGCCGCCTCGACCTGGCCGCGCGGCACGGCGTTGACGCCGGCGCGGAAGATCTCGGCCAGCACGCCGGCGGCAGCGAGCGCGACGGGAAGCGTGAGCATCCAAAACGACGGCAGCGAGATCTTGTACTGGGGCAGCACCAAAAAGAAGAAGTAGATGAACAGCAGGCTCGGCACACCGCGGAAGAAATCGGTGAGCACGCGGCAGACCAGCTGCAGCGGCTTGATGCCGCTGGTGCGGCCGAGCATAAGGGCTAAGCCCAGTACCAGCGCAATGACGCCGGCGGTGAGTGCGACTTTAACGGTGTCCTCAAAGCCGGCAAGCAGGAACTTCCAGGTGGTGAGGTGCGTAAAGAAATACCAATAGTGGACCGAAAGCTGGCCGGTCACATAAAAGCGCTGCAGTACCAGGGCGACGAGCGCGGTGACGGCAACAAGCGAGATGGCGGTGCCGATGCGAATCTTGGCGCGCACCTTGGGGCCGGGAGCCTCGTAGAGCGCATCGCGCATGGTGAGTGCAGGGGAGGAATGCTTGCTCATCGGAGGATCCTCACCTTCTTATCGATGTAGTTGCCAATATGGCTCACCACAAAGGCCGTGCCCAGGTAGCCGAGCGCCGAGATAAAGAACGCGGCGACGCCGCCGAGCGAGCGCGTGTTGATATAGCTCACCACGCCGGTGAGCTCTTGCGGCTTAAGCGGCACCTGACTGCCGAGCGCGGTGGTGAGCATGACGGCGATAAAGAGGTTGGTCATGGGCAGCACGCTCGAGCGCAGCGCCTGCGGAATCACGATCTTGGCGAGGATGCGGCTGAAGCTCATGCCCAGCGAGCGGGCGGCTTCGACCTGACCGACGCCAACGGTGTTGATGCCGCTCATAAAGTTCTCGGAGCCAAAGGCCGAGCCCAAAAGGACCGTGGCGACGATAACGCAGGTGCGGTAGGGCAGGACGACCTTGAGCGGCGGCAGCGCATAGACGACGATGATGAGCAGCGCGATGCCGGGGATGTTACGGAAGACCTGGACATACAGGTCGCCAAAGACGCGCAGCGGCTTGAGCGGCGACACGCGCATCACAGTGACGGCAACGGCCAGCACCATGGCGATGGCAAACGACTCAAGCGTCATGCCCCAGGTTGCTAGCAGGGCGTCGATATAGTTCTGGCCATAGAGCGACCAGAGCTCGGAGAGACTCATGCGGACCTCCCGCCGATAAGGAAAGGGGCTCCCGTGTGTACGGAAGCCCCGACAACTCAGTGAGGAAACAGTTTACCGCAATAAAGCGCATCATGCGTTTCCGTATGGTTTCGTTGCGATCGTTGCCAGGCTCGCTGCCTAGGCGCCGATCTCGGGCAGCTCGGGAACATTGGTGTCGCCCGTACGGTCGCCGATGCAGATCTGCCACAGCTCGGTCCAGGTGCCGTCGTCCTCGATCTTCTTAAGGAAGTCGTTGACAAAGGCAACGCCGTCGGAATCGAGCGGCAGGCCGATGCCATAGGGCTCCTTGCTGCCGAAGGGCTTGCCGGCGATCTTGTACTTACCGGGCTCGCGGACCAGGGCGCTCTGCTGCATGTTGTTATCGATGACGTAGGCGTCAACGCGGCCCTGCTGGAGTGCCTGGCGGGCCTCCTCGTCGGTCTTGAACTCCTGCTGGCTGGCCTTGGGAGCGAACTCCTCCAGGATGGCGGGGCCGTTGGAGCCGGACTGGACAGCGACGTTCTTGTCGGCCAGGTCGTCGACGCTCTTGATGTCGTCGTTATCGGCGAGTACCAGGATGGCCTGCTGGGTGTAGTAGTAGGGGCCGGCAAAGGAGACAAGCTTCTTGCGCTCGTCAGTGATGGTGTAGGTGGCAAAGACGGCGTCGACCTGGCCGTTCTGCAGGACGGACTCGCGCGTGTCCGAGGTCACCTGGG
>CABSNH010000050.1 GCA_902478985.1 uncultured Collinsella sp. | reverse complement strand
ATGTGTATAAGAGACAGTATGTACCTTAAGGAGATCGGTAAGGTCGACCTGCTGACCGCCTCCGAAGAGGTCGATCTGGCCATGAAGATCGAGGCCGGTCTCGATGCCACCGAGAAGCTCGAGGCTGCCGAGGCGGGCGAGATCGAGCTCACCCGCGCCGAGATGCGTCGCCTGACCCGTATCGAGAACGTGGGTCTCGAGGCCAAGCAAGCGCTCATCAGTGCCAACCTGCGCCTGGTCGTCTCCATCGCCAAGCGCTATGTCGGTCGCGGCATGCTGTTCCTGGACCTGATCCAGGAGGGCAACCTCGGTCTGATCCGCGCCGTCGAGAAGTTCGACTACCAGAAGGGCTTTAAGTTCTCCACGTACGCCACGTGGTGGATCCGTCAGGCCATCACGCGTGCGATTGCCGACCAGGCCCGTACCATCCGTATTCCCGTGCACATGGTCGAGACCATCAACAAACTCGTCCGCGTGCAGCGCCAGCTTCTCCAGGACCTGGGTCGCGACCCGACCCCCGAGGAGATCGGTGCCGAGATGGACATGAGCGCCGACCGCGTCCGTGAGATCCAGAAGATTTCGCAGGAGCCCGTGTCGCTCGAGACCCCTATCGGCGAGGAAGAGGATTCCCAGCTGGGCGACTTCATCGAGGACTCCCAGGCTATCGTTCCGCCCGATGCCGCCAGCTTCTCCATGCTGCAGGAGCAGCTCACCCAGGTGCTCGACTCGCTTGCCGATCGTGAGCGCAAGGTTATCGAGCTGCGCTTTGGCCTTGTCGACGGACATCCCCGCACGCTTGAGGAAGTCGGCCGCGAGTTTGGCGTCACGCGCGAGCGTATCCGCCAGATCGAGTCCAAGACCCTGGCCAAGCTCCGCCACCCCAGCCGCTCCAGCAAGCTCAAAGACTATATCGAAAGCTAGTCAAGCAAGAAGCGCCCTCAAGCACATCCGCTTGAGGGCGCTTTCATGTAGTCGTTGGGGACGTTCTTAAACGACTAGGTCGGAAAAATTCTCAAAAAAGTTCTTGCCCTGAGCTGATTCGTCCGTATAATAAACTTCGTTGCTTGAGAGCACGCACCTATTCCTCGGTAGCTCAATGGTAGAGCACGCGGCTGTTAACCGCGCTGTTGTAGGTTCGAGTCCTACCCGGGGAGCCAGAATTTCTCAGCCCATTCCGCTGGGCTTTTAAATTCCTCGGTAGCTCAATGGTAGAGCACGCGGCTGTTAACCGCGCTGTTGTAGGTTCGAGTCCTACCCGGGGAGCCAGAATTTCTCAGCCCATTCCGCTGGGCTTTTAAATTCCTCGGTAGCTCAATGGTAGAGCACGCGGCTGTTAACCGCGCTGTTGTAGGTTCGAGTCCTACCCGGGGAGCCAGAATTTCTCAGCCCATTCCGCTGGGCTTTTAAATTCCTCGGTAGCTCAATGGTAGAGCACGCGGCTGTTAACCGCGCTGTTGTAGGTTCGAGTCCTACCCGGGGAGCCAGGTTGTAAAACCCGTCGCTTATGCGGCGGGTTTTTTCATGCCGCGATCGCCTGTGGCGAACGTTACCGTATCAACATTTCGTGTCGAGGATGTAATCGCGAACCCCGCCACCTCAACATGGCGCACTCGTTGTAAACTATTGGAATGATTGCTCCCACGAGATGGTGCCGTGAGCACCAGATAAGGAGATTCTTGTGTCTGAGACCATTAACGGCAGCCTGAGCGTCTCGAACGACGTTATTGCCGATATTGCCGGTTATGCCGCGATGACGTGCTATGGCGTCGTCGGTATGGCCGAACAGCTCCAGGGCGCCGAGAGCGTGCGCCTGCTTGCCGGTCAGCGCCTCCGCAAGGGCGTGCTTGTCTCCGCCGACGAGAACGGCCTTACGGTCGATCTTCACGTCGTGCTCGAGAACGGCGTCAACATGAAGTCCGTCTGCCACAATCTTTCGAGCTCTGTTGCCTTCACCCTGCAGGAGATCGCCCAGATCGATCCCGCCAGCCTTAAGATCGGCATCCACATCGACGCGCTCAAGAGCCGTCTGAACTAGCATCCGAAAACGGAGATTCAAATACCCATGATTGCAAAGACCATTCGCACCTGTTTTCCGATCGCTGCGGCTGCCGTTTCCGACAAGGCCGAGGAGATCAACAAGCTCAACGTCTTCCCCGTACCCGACGGCGACACCGGCACCAACATGTCGCTCACGCTCGCCTCGGTGACCAAGGAGCTTTCTGCTCTTCCTGCCGACGCCGACATGGAAGCCATCGCCGGCGCCATCACCCACGGCTCCCTCATGGGCGCCCGCGGTAACTCCGGTGTTATCACGTCTCAGATTCTGCGCGGCGTGGCCGAGGGCCTCGTCTCTGCCGACGAGCCCATTACGTCCGCCAACATCGCCTTCGCCTTCCGTCGCGCCGTCAAGGTCGCCTTCCAGGCTGTCCGTAAGCCCATCGAGGGCACGATCCTCACGGTCCTGCGCGATGTTTCGACCAAGGCCGATGAGTGCGAGAAGAAGAAGTTCTCGGCCGAGGACGCTCTCGATGCCATCGTCGTCGAGGCCTACCAGTCCGTCGCCCGCACGCCCGACCTGCTGCCCGTTCTGAAGGAGAACGGCGTGGTCGACTCCGGCGCCTTTGGCTTTGCCATCTTCCTGGAGAACTTTGTTGCCGCCGCGCTTGGCCGCAGCACCGTTGTCGAGGATTTCTCCGCCACGTTTGATTCCGCTGGCTCTGCCCGCGACGCGGCCCTTGGTCGCGTTGAGATCGAGGCCAACGACGATTGGGAGGGCTCGGAGTTCCGCTACTGCAACGAGTTCCTCTTTAAGGCCGACGCTCCCTTTGACGAGGATGAGTGCCTTAAGTTCCTGGGCTCCATGGGCGACTGCGAGCTGCTCGTGGGTGCCTACCCCGATTACAAGATCCACGTGCACTCCAACACCCCCAACCTCGTACTCGAGCACATGCTGCAGCTCGGTCAGATCTACGAGGTCTTTATCCACAACATGGAGATGGAGGCCCACGACCGTACCGCCAAGATCCATGAGGACCAGGAAAAGGCCGCTGAGCCCGCCAAGGCGCTGGGTTTTGTCGCTGTTGCCGCCGGTTCGGGCGAGGCCGATATCCTCAAGTCCCTCGGTGTCGACGTGATCGTCTCGGGTGGCCAGACCATGAACCCCTCGACTGCCGACCTGCTGGGCGCGGTGGACCAGGTCAACGCGACCTCGGTCATCATCCTGCCCAATAACGGCAACATCCGCATGGCTGCCGAGGCTGCTGCCTCTGCCTGCACCGACAAGAAGGTCGCCGTCGTTCCCACTAAGACCGTCCCGCAGGCGTTCTCCGCGCTGTTCGCGGTCCTGCCCGATTCCGAGCTCGAGGACGCCGTTGCCGCTATGGTTGACGCCATCAGTGAGGTTCGCGATGGTGAGGTCACCCGTGCCGTTCGCGATTCCAGCGCCTCTGACGGCTCTCCGATTCACTCCGGTGACGTCATGGGTATCATTGCCGGCTCCATCGACGTGGTCGGCTCCGATGTGAAGCAGGTCACGCTCGACTGCATCAACCGCATGCAGGAGGAAGAGGAGGGCGACGCGCTGACGATTTTGGCCGGCGAGGAGCTGTCCGATGAGGCCTTCCAGGAGATCGTCGACGCCATCGAGGAGGCTCAGCCTGACCTGGAGATTGATGCCCATCGTGGCGAGCAGCCGCTCTATCCCGTGATCTTCTCGATCGAGTAGGCATCTGCCCATGTCCGAGCTGTGCTCCGTGCCGCGCGTCTCGGAGCGCTTTGCCCAGAGCAATGCGCTCGACGAGGATATCGCGCGACTCAAATATGTTTCGGGTAAACGTGAGGAGGCCCTTCGCCGTCTGGGAATTCAGACGGTGGGGGACCTCCTTCTCCATATCCCTCATCGATACCTGGACTTTACGCGCTCCTGGTCCATCGAGATGGCGCCCATCGGTACCGTGTGCACGATCGTCGCCACGGTTGACCGTATCGTCCAAAAGCAGCCTCGCCCGCGTATGCAGGTGACCGAGGTCTCGCTGGTGGACAAGACGGGCGTGCTACAAGTCGCCTTTTTCCGTCAGCCCTGGATTGCCCAGCAGTTTAAGCAGGGAGACCGTCTGGCTGTGATGGGTAAGGTCGAGTTTGCCTACGGCTTTAAGCAGATGGCCTCGCCGCATTTCGAAAAGCTCGAGGACGGACGTGCCGCGGGCACCATTCTGCCGGTCCATTACGTGAGTGATGGCGTGAGTCAGGCGTGGATGCGCCGCATCGTAAGCGGCGCGCTTGAGGTTGTCGGCAATCCCTTCGACCCGATTCCCGCACGCTTACGCGTCAAGCGCCGCCTGATGAGCAATGCCCGCGCGCTGCGTTCAATCCATTTTCCATCGAGCATGGCCGAGCGCGATATCGCGCGCCGGCGTCTTGCCTACGAGGAGTGTCTCTGCTTGCAGCTCGCGCTGCGCCTGCGCAACGACGGCGGTATGGTCGACGTAGCGCCTTATACACATGCCGCGGGCGAGCACCTGGCAGCGCTCAGGGAAGCCCTGCCGTTTTCGCTGAGCGACGAGCAGGAGGCCGTGTTCCAAGACATCCTGCACGACATGTGCGATGGCGGGCGCGTGATGAACCGCCTGCTGCTGGGCGACGTCGGTACCGGCAAGACGGCCGTCGCCGCTTGCGCGCTGGCTGTCGCGGCCGATTCGGGCACTCAGTCCTGCGTTATGGCGCCTACGGGAGTGCTGGCGCGCCAATATGCCGATAAGACCGGCCCCTTGCTCTCGCAGGCTGGCATGTCCTGGGCGCTCCTGACGGGTGCCACGCCGGCGGCCGAGCGCGAGCGGATCCATGCGCAGTTGGAATCGGGCGAGCTCGACGTCCTCTTTGGCACTCACGCGGTCCTTTCGGATGACGTGGCGTTTAAGCATCTTTCGCTTGTCGTCATCGACGAGCAGCACCGCTTTGGTGTGGGCCAGCGCAATGCCCTGCGTGCCAAAGGCCCTGGTGCGGACCTGCTCGTCATGACGGCGACGCCCATCCCGCGCACATTGGCGCTCTCGGTCTACGGCGACCTGGACACGAGCATCATCCGCCATCGACCTGTTCCGGGGGCGGGCGTTGCGACACGCGTGCTCACCGAGTCGAGCCGCGACCTGGCCTACGGCGCCATTCGCGAGGCGCATGAAAAGGGTCAGCAGGCCTACGTGATTTGCCCGCTCGTGGAGCCGAGTGACTCGGTCGATGAGCTGGAAGACGTGCCTGGTATTGCCCGCGACGACGAGGGCCGCGTGACCGTGCCCGTGCCGCTCCACGATACGGCAACCGAGCTCGACCGACTGCGCCTGGCGTTGCCGGGACTTACCATCGAACGCCTTCACGGCCGCATGCCGGCGGGGGAGAAGGACCGCGTGATCGCTGCCTTCAAGCGTGGCGAGATCGACGTGCTCGTATCGACCACGGTGGTCGAGGTGGGCGTCGACGTGCCCAACGCCACCGTCATGGTCATCGAGAACGGTGAGCGCTTTGGCTTGGCGGCCCTGCACCAGTTGCGCGGTCGCGTGGGCCGCGGCAGCGTGTCGGGCACCTGCCTGGTCATGACGCACTCCAAGGGCAATGGCGGCGCCTCGGCGGCACAAGACCGCCTCCAGTCGCTCGAGAAGACCTCGGACGGCTTTACGCTCGCCCAGATGGACCTGCGTCTGCGCCACGAGGGCGAGATCCTGGGTTATCGCCAGCACGGCGGCGTGACCCTGCGCTTTGTGGACCTGGACGCCGACGAGGATCTTATCGAATGGGCCCATTTGGACGCGGTCGAGCTCTTGCGGTATGCTTGCAACCTTGACTCCGTGGCGACGCGTCCCTTGCGCGATGCGGTCGCCACGCGCTATCGACATATCTTTAAGGAGGTCAGCGGAGGATGAGAATCATCGGCGGTGAATGGCGCGGCCGCAAGATCGAAGAGCCGCGTGGGCGCGATGTCACCCGTCCCACGACCGATCGCGTGCGCGAGGCATGCGCGTCCATGGTCATGTCAGCGTTCGATTTCGATTTGGACGAGGTTCGCGTGCTGGATGCCTTTGGCGGCTCCGGTGCCCTGGGAATTGAGATGCTCTCGCGTGGCGCCCGCACGCTCACCACGTTCGAGATTGATCGCAATGCCGCCCGTCTGATCACCAAGAATATCGAGTCGCTGTGCCGCGACCGCTCGCGCTGGCGCGTCGTTACCGGTGATGTGCTGGCGAGTGCCTCGCGCGGCCGTGTGCCGGGCGGCCCCTTCGATCTGGTCCTGCTCGATCCGCCGTATGCTTTTGGCGCCGAGCCGGTCGAGGAGCTGCTGCAAAATCTTTCCCAGCAGGGGCTGCTGACGCCCGGGGCCTTTGCCCTGTTTGAGCATGCCGCATCCGATGCGGGCGCTCATCCGGCTGGTTTTGAGACCGTGCGGGAGAAGCGCTACGGCATTACCTCGGTTGACTTGCTGTGCTGGGTGGCCGAGGACGAGAACGACCATGCTGACGAGAACGAAATTGACGAGGATGCGCCTTCGGAGGACACCCATGAATGACACCATCAACCGCGTGATCGTCCCGGGCACCTTTGATCCCATCACCTTTGGCCATATCGACGTAATTCGCAGAGCCCGCCGCATCTTTCCCAGCGTGATTGTCGCCGTGGCCGAATCTCAGGGTAAAAACGGCGTGGGTACCACCTTTATGCTCGACGAGCGCGTGGCGCTGGCCCGCGAGGCCCTCGGCGATTTGGACGGGATCGAGGTACTGCCCTTCACCGGCCTGCTGGTCGACTTTGCACGTGAACAGGGGGCAGGTGCCGTCGTTAAGGGCCTGCGCGCCATGACCGACTTTGAATACGAACTGCAGCAGGCCGACCTTAACTATCGCCTGGATAACGAGCTGGAGTCCATCTTTGTCATGAGTGCTCCGCAGTACGGCTACATTTCGAGTTCGGTGGTGCGCCAGATCGCTTCGCTTGGCAGCGACGTGTCGACGTTTGTGCCGCCCAACGTGGTCGAAGCGCTCAAACATCGCTTTTCGTGACGTTTTTTATTGCCTGGTGGCATGTGGTAAACTAACACGATGACATGTTACCTATGAAAGGAGACCGGATGCCGGGCGAGAATTTTCCTGGCGACAGGATCGTGAGTCTTGTCGACGAGCTCGAGGGGCTCATCGAAGAGGCTAAGACGCCGTTCGGCAAGAACGCCCAGATGAAGGTTATCGACGCCGACGTCTTCTTTAACATCCTCGATGAGATCCGCATGAGCTATCCCGAGGAGTGGCAGAAGTCCCGCCGTATCCTCAAAGAACGCGAGGAGCTTATGGCCTCCGCCGCCGCTCAGGCTGATTCCATCATTGCCGACGCTCAGCAGCAGGCGCTCACCATTGCCGGTGAGCAGGAGATCGTCCGCTTAGCCCAGCAGCAGGCCGACGACATCCGCGACCGTGCCCAGCAGTACGAGCGCGAGACGCGTTATGCCGCCGAGGATTACGCCGAGCAGGTCTTTACGCACCTCGAGGAGAACCTTAAGAGTCTGACCGGCACCGTCACTCGTTGCCGTCAGCAGCTCAACGAGGGCGCCGCCCAGCAGAACGGTCAGTGGTAATGGCTGAGTTCCCGAGCGTAACCGTCGATCTTTCCGAGCAGCTCGAGTTTCCCGGAGACTCTTATCCGCTGACCGGCAAGGTCGATGTCGCCACCTACACGGTGGGCGAGAAGGAGTACCAGCTGCAGGACGGCATTTCCTACGACGTGGTCTTTACCAACGCCGGTACCGGTGTTCTGCTTTCGGGCATGGTCCGCGCTCACGCCACCGGCGAGTGCGATCGCTGCCTGGAGCCCGCATCGTTTGATATCGCAGGCGAGATCGAGGAGTTCTACCTCTTTAACGAGCCCGAGGACCCCGAGGCCTACGAAGACGGCTACGAGCTCCTGGGCGAGGATCGCATTGTCGATCTGGGCGAGCCCATCAACGACGCGGTCGTCATGGACACGCCGTTCGTTGTCCTGTGCAAGCCCGATTGCCGCGGCCTTTGCCCCACCTGCGGCATCAATCTCAACGTCGAGCAATGCGATTGCGCTGCCAAGGCGGAGGCCGAATGGGCCGCTGCCACGGAAAATCCATTTGCAGCATTGAAGAATCTCAAGCTTGACGAGTAAAACTGTGGTAGTATCGCTACTTGCGCGTAATCGCCACACTGGATAGTTCATAAGGAAGGTCACTATGCCCGTACCTAAACAAAAGCAGGGTCGTATTCGCACCCATACCCGTCGTTCCGCCAACATGAAGATCTCGGCTGCGGCTCAGTCCACGTGCCCCCGTTGCGGCGCTGTTAAGCTTCCGCACCACGTGTGCCCCAGCTGCGGTTTCTACAAGGACCGCGAGGTTATCGTTACCGAGTAACTGTATACTCTGGATGCGATGCCGTTCCAACTGGAACCACAATGGCCGGCTCAATGAGTCGGCCATTTTTGTATAAGGAGCATATGAAATGAGTAACGTTCGCGTTTGTGTAGACGTTGTGGGCGGAGACGAGAAGCCCCAGGTTGTTCTCGATGGTATCGAGGCTGCACTTGCGGCAGATCCCGAGATCGAGGTCTTGGCCGTCGGTCCCGCCGAAATCGTCAACCCCTTTGCCGCAGCGCATGCCCGCGTGGAGGCTCTGGAGGCCCCCGACGTCATCAGCATGGAGGACGATCCCATCCGCGCCGTTATGACCAAGCGCAAGTCCTCGATCGTGCTTGCGTGCCGTGCCATTAAGAAGGGCAATGCGGACGCGTTTTTCTCGGCCGGCTCGACCGGTGCCATGACCGCTGCCGCCACGGCCTACGTCACGCCGTTTAGGTATTTGGCAGAGGGCAAGAAGCAGCCGGTCCGTCCGTGCCTGACCAACGCACTGCCTAATCGCGCCGGCGGCCTGACGGTGCTGTGCGATATGGGCGCCAATCCCGATGTCACGGTGGACGATATGGTGCGCTTCGCTCAGATGGGCTCTGCCTATGCCCGCGTGGTTTTGGGTATTGAGCATCCTCGCGTGGGCCTGCTTGCCAACGGTACCGAGGACGAGAAGGGCTCCAACTTTACCAAGTCGTGCTTCCCGGCCATGAAGGCCGCGGTTCCCGGCTTTGTGGGCAACTGCGAGGGTACCGATCTTACGTCGGGCAATTTTGACGTCGTGGTCGCCGATGGCATGTCGGGCAACATCGCGCTTAAGGCCACCGAGGGCGCTGCCAAGTTTTTGCTGCAGGAGCTCAAGGGTGCCTTTATGTCTTCGCTCGGCACCAAGATTGCCGCGCTGCTCATCAAAAAGCAGATGCGCGAGATCAAAGCCAAGCTTTCGGGCGACGCCAAGGGCGGCGCGATCCTGCTGGGCCTGCGCGGCGTCGTGTTGATCGGCCACGGTGCCACGTCGGTCGAGGCCGTCAAGAACGGTACGCTTGCCGCGGCCCAGGCCGTACGTGCCGGGCTTGTCCAGGACGTTGCCAATTCCATGGACGGTATCGTTTTATAAAGGCCCCGTTACGTGGCTCAACCTGTACCGTGTGGGGTAGAATCGGAGCCGTATTGCAACGCGGCTCCGATTGCCGTGTTGTGTTGTGTTCCATGACATACGAGAGGAAGCGCTATGGACCGCTCCGAAATCTTCGATAAGATCGCCGAAGTCGCCGCTGACGTGCTGGGTGTCGATGTTGCCGACATTAGCGACGAGACTACTTTTGACGATCTCGATGCCGATTCGCTCGAGCGTCTGCAGCTGGTGACAGCCATCGAGGATGAGTTCGACCTCGAAATCGATGACGAGACCCTGTTGTCGCTCAACTCTGTCGCCGACGCTGTCGACGCGATCGAAAACGCCAAGGAGGCCTAAGTCTTGGCTTTGTCTGAACGACTCACGCGCGCCCAGGAGATTCTGGGCCATGAGTTCAATAACAATGTGCTGCTGCGCGCGGCGCTCACGCATCCCTCGGCCGTCGAGGGCCTGCCGGTCTCTGCCAGCTATGAGCGCCTTGAATTTTTGGGCGATTCCATTTTGGGCGCCGTGGTGGCCCGTTCGCTCTTTGAGTCCTATCCCGAGTTTGACGAGGGCAAGCTCACGCGGCTGAAGGTATCCCTAGTCTCGGGCGCCACGCTGTCCGAGGT
>CABSNH010000049.1 GCA_902478985.1 uncultured Collinsella sp. | reverse complement strand
GGTTTCGTCAAGGCTCGCAGAATATCGGGACTGGCACGGTGATGTCCAAGCAGATGTTTCTGATTTAGAGACATGCGCTTCGAATCTTGAGATTCAAGGCCTGGCCATTACGACAATTGACTTTGTTAACCCCTGCGCCCGTTACTCGGAGGTTTCCTTTAAGCTCGGTGACGATGCGGTCCACGCTCGTTTGATTGAGCCTGTCGGTCGTGCCCGAGTATCTGAGCGCGTGCCGCTGTGCCTGATGTTCCATGACATCAATCGGCCTGTGCGCGGCTGGCATCACATGACGAGATTTGCCGCCATGGGGTATGCCGTCCTCGCGCTGGATGACGATGTTGCTGGTGCGGACGACCTGCAGCGGGGGATTGCTTCACCCGCTTTTGTCGAGCGCGTCCGTTGGGGTTGCGCGATGGCGAAGGTCGCGCGCAATCTTGATGGCATGGACCCCGACCGCATTTTTGCGTGGGGCGAGGGCCTTGGCGGCGGCGTCGCGCTGGCGGTTTCCGCTCTGGACGAGCGGGGCCTTGCCTGCACGGCGGTTGCCAATCCAATCCCCGGTGGCCTCGAGGCTCTGTCGTCTCGGGTGCGCGGATCGGTGCTCATGGGCACATCGCTTATGGATGCCGTGAGCGATCCCAAGGGCCAGTTTGCCGTATTCAACGGTCTTGAGTGTGACCGGAGGCATATCATCTATGCCAAATACGCTCATGAGCGCATCAATGCGTTCGAAAACGAAGTCGTCGACTTCTTTAACCAAACGTTCTATCCGTGTTCTTTGGCCTAGGCGGCCTGGACACTGCCAACAAGAGTGGGCGGCATAGGGCCGCCCGCCAGACAACTAAGGAGATTCTTGTGGCAACTCAGAAATTCACCGGCGTTATCCCTCCCGTCGTTGTTCCCGATACCGAAGACCACCAGCTCGATGTTGCCTCCTTTGAGCGCAGCATCAACCGCATGATCGATGCCGGCGTTGATGGCCTGTTCTTCCTGGGCTCTTCGGGCGAGGTCGTCTTCTCCACCGACGAGCGCCGTCGCCAGATTGTCGCCGAGGCCGTGCGCATCGTCGACCACCGCGTTCCCGTTCTGGTCGGCATCATCGACACCGAGACCGAGCGCATGATCGAGCACGGCAAGGTCGCCCAGGAGCTGGGCGCCGATGCGCTCGTCGCCACCTGCCCGTTCTATGCCCTGCAGGGCATGACTGAGGTCGAGGAGCACTTCCGCATCCTTCACGAGGAACTCGACCTGCCCATCTTCGCCTACGACATCCCCGTGTGCGTCCACACCAAGCTCCCCTGGAAGCTCCTTGCCAAGCTCGGCGCCGAGGGCGTCCTGGCCGGCGTTAAGGATTCCTCGGGTGATGACATCTCGTTCCGCTACCTCGTTCAGGAGAACGAGAAGAACGGCCACCCGATGAGCATCCTCACCGGTCACGAGGTTGTTGTCGACGGTGCTTACCTTGGCGGCGCCGACGGTTCCGTTCCGGGTCTCGCCAACGTGGAGCCCGAGGGCTATGTGCGTCAGTGGAAGGCCGCTCAGGCCGGCGACTGGGCTACCGTCAAGGCCGAGCAGGATCGCCTCAACGAGATCTCCCATATCTGGGATGTCACCTCGGGCGTCCAGGGCTATGCCGGTGGCGTTGGCGCCTTCAAGACCGCTATGAACCTCATGGGCATCTTCGACAGCCCGACCATGCCGCGCCCGGTGAAGGCCATGACCGGCGAGAACGTCGAGGCGATTCGCAAGGTCCTCCAGGACAACGGTCTCCTTTAAAGCTTTCCCAGGCACCCGACCTCGCCGTTCAACCGTGCGGCCATGACCCATTAGGTCAATGGCCGCACGGTTTCTCGGCGATCTCGGGCACCTGGAAAACCTTTACCGCGCTGTGACGGCTAGCCTGACGGCGCATTTCCTGTAGTTGTTTTTGTCTCCGAAGGAGAACGACATGGAGAACAAGTACGTCTGCTCTGTCGATATCGGCGGAACTAAGATCGCGACTGCCATCATGGAGTATCCGGCTGACGGCGGTGTGCCCCATCCCGTTTTTGAGGCTGAGGTTCCCACCGAGGCCCAGGAGGGTGGCGAAGCAGTCTTCCAACGTATCGAGGCGTCCATCAAGGCTGCTCTTGAGGCGAATCCCGATGTCGAGGTCCTCGGTGTCGGTATTGGTGCCGCAGGCGTCGTCGATCCCAAGACGGGTGCCATCGCGTATGCCAACGAGATTATGCCCGGCTGGTCCGGCGTTCAGTTGGGGCCGCGTCTGCGCGAGGACCTTGGTCTCCCCGTTGCCGTTGTGGGCGACGTGCAGGCTCATGCTCTGGGCGAGGCCCACTGGGGCGTCGGCAAGGGCAAGTTCTCCGTCTTGTGCCTGGGCATCGGCACGGGCATCGGCGGCGCATATGTCGAGAACGGCCGCGTGATGCAGGGCTTCCATGGTGCTGCCGGTCATATGGGCCACATCGAGTGCTCGGCTGCCGCCGGCATTCCCTGCGCCTGCGGACGTTCTGGCCATCTTGAGTCGGTTGCTTCGGGCACTTCCATTGGTCGTATGTACGATGAGCGCTTTGGTCGCGTCGACCCCAGCCGTCCTTCGGTCGGTCGCGATGTGAACGACCTGTGCCGTGCGGGCGACGCAAAGGCGACCGAGGTCATCCATGACGCCGGCTTTGCGCTGGGCGCCAGCTTGGGCTCGCTCGCTAACATCCTGGACCCTGAGGTCATCGTGCTTTCGGGCGGCGTGATTCACCAAGGTCCCGATTGGCGTTCACAGACGTGGAAGGATTCGGTGCACGAGGGCTATGCCAGCCAGGCGCTCGATCCGCTTCAGGACACGCCGATCCTCATCGGTTCTCTGGAGGGCGATGCTCCGCTCATCGGTGCCGCCGAACACCTTCTTGCATCGTTGAAGTAAACATAACTACCAAGTGCGCCTTCTGAGGTGCCGCAGATTGACGTGAAAGAGGAGCGAAGCGTACTTCGGTACGCGAGCGACGGTTTGAACGTCAAGGTGCGGTGTCTCAGAAGGCTGTTTTGAGAAAGGTTGAGTCGAACATGACCGTCGATCCTTTGATTCAATCCCTGAAGGGCAAGCTCGTCGTGAGCGTTCAGGCGTATATGGGCGAGCCGCTTCGCACGCCCGAGACCATGGCTCAAATGTCTCGCGCTTGCGAGCTCGGCGGCGCCGCCGCCATTCGCTGCCAGGGCCTTGCCGACATCGCCGCCATTAAGGGCCGCTGCGAGGTCCCCGTCATCGGCTTGTGGAAGGATGGGCACGAGGGCGTTTACATCACGCCGACGCTGCGTCACGCTCGCGCCTGCGTTGCTGCGGGTGCCGATATCGTGGCGATTGACGCCACTGATCGCCCGCGTCCCGATGGCAAGACCGTCGAGGACACCTTCCGTCCGCTGCACGAGGAGGGCGTGCTCCTGATGGCCGACTGTGCCACCATCGAGGATATTCGTCGTGCTGTCGACATGGGCTTCGACCTGGTGTCCACCACGCTTTCTCATGGCGTTGCCGCTATCGACTGCACCATGGCCGATGGCCCCGATCTGCCGCTTCTGCGTCAGGCGACCGAGGAATTCCCCGGTCTTCCCATCATCTGCGAGGGCCGCGTGCACACGCCCGAGGAGGCCCGCGCCGCGATTGATGCGGGCGCCTGGGCCGTTGTCGTGGGCACTGCCATTACGCACCCCACGAGTATTACAAGTTGGTTCAAGGCTGCGCTTGAGGCGTAAGACAGGCCTCGTATCCGCTTGGGGCGGTATACTCAGTAAAGGCAATTGATCGCGCGGGATCCGCTGGCCGGGTCCCGCGCTTGTTTTAGGAGGCACACATGCAAAAGGGAGATGCCATGGATGCGGCGGAGCGCTCGGAGCGCATCCCCGATATCGTCATCATCACCGGAATGTCCGGATCGGGCCGAACGCAGGCCATGCATGTGTTCGAGGACATGGGCTATTTTTGCATCGACAACTTGCCTCCGCGTCTGATCGCCCAGCTTGCCGAGCTCGTCGGCATCAATACGGGCGTGGGCAGGCATCTTGCCGTCACCTGCGACCTGCGCAGCCAGGGCTTGTTCGATGAACTGCTCGATGCCGTTGCCGCGCTCGAGGAGCGCGAGATGAGCTGTGACATCGTGTTTCTCGAGGCCTCTGACGAGGTGCTGATCCGTCGTTATAGCGAAAACCGCCGCCGCCACCCCATTGCCAAGCCGGGGGAGACTACGGCCGATGCGATTCAGCGCGAGCGCCTGCAGCTGCAGGGCGTGCGCGATCGAGCCGATATGATCATCGACACGAGCCGTCTGCGCACCTCTGCCCTGCGCAACAAATTGCGCATGGCGTTCTCCGAGCTGTCCGACCAGCAGCTCATGGACGTTCACGTGTTCTCGTTTGGCTTTAAGCACGGCATGCCCGTCGAGGCGGACATTATGATCGACGTTCGCTTCCTGCCCAATCCGTTCTACGATCCCGAGATGCGCACCATGACCGGTCTCGATAAAAAGGTCTCCGATTTTGTTTTGGACCATCCCAAGACCCAGGAGTTCTGGAAGGCCTGGACGCAGCTGCTCGATACGGTCATGCCCGGCTATATCGCGGAGGGCAAGCCGCAGCTTTCTATCGCCATCGGCTGTACGGGCGGTCAACACCGCAGCGTTGCCATCGCCGAGGCCACGGCACGTTATTTGGAAGGCGCCCAATATCACGTGAGCATTTCCCATCGCGACCTGTCGCGCGCCAACACGAAAGCATAGGTCTGCATGTCGTTTACCGCCGAGGTGCGTGACGAGCTCGCGCGCTGCGAACCCGAATGTGAATACTGCGATTTGTCGACGCTTGCCGCCCTGACGCGTGTGAGCGGCACACTTTCGCTGACCGGCTCCGGGCGGTATCGTTTGACGGTCGCGACCGAGACGGGCGCCGTCGCGCGCACGATGATCACGCTGACGCATCGCATCCTTAAGCTCAAAACGGAATTCACCGTTCGTAAATCGGTCTTGCATAAGGTCCGTAACTATCTCATTACCCTGCCCGATCAACCCGACCTGGACAAGGCTCTGGTGCTGCTGGGCATTCTCGACCGCAGGGGAGGGCTCGTCGCCGGTGTTCCCCGGCACATCGTTGCCCGTCCCTGCTGCAGGCTTGCCTACATCCGCGGCGCGCTCATCGCCGGCGGTTTCGTGGCCGATCCACGCGGCGATTTTCATTTGGAGATCGCGGTGCAGGGCGAGCAATATGCCCGGGGACTTTGCGATCTATTGGAGCAGATTGGAGTCCATGCGCGCGTTAACGCGCGGCGCGGATCCTTTGCTGTCTACATTAAGAGCGCCGAGGAGATCGAGCAGCTCCTAAAGCTGGTCGGCGCCAAGCGCAGCGTTGCCGAGATCGAGGAAGCGCGCGCGGTCAAATTGGTTAAGAACGACGTAAACCGTCGCGTGAATGCCGAACTGGCCAATCAGACCAGAAGTGCGGGTGCCGCCCAGCATCAGCTTGCGTTGATCGATGAGCTCGAACAGCGGGGTTTGCGCGACACGCTTCCGGACGCCTTGGCAGTCTTTTGCGACCTGCGCGAGCGCTATCCCGATCTGTCGCTGCGTGATTTGGGGGAGATGGCTGACCCTCCCTTGTCGAAGTCTGCCCTGTACCATCGCGTTTTGAGGCTTGAAAAGCTCATTGAAGCAAACAAGTAGTTTGAAGTATCGACTTATATACGGATTTAGCTGCTATTTTATTCTTTAAAACGTTTTAACGTAAATTTGATTTTCAATTTCGAGCATTCTCGTGAAATTCAAGTCAAAAAAAAGGTATATTAGGCGAGTGGTTAGTTTGTGGGCCTCAACGGCGGGCGCTGTAGCTCGCGGGGGCCTTACGAAAGGAGACACAATGGCAGTAAAGGTTGCTATTAACGGCTTCGGTCGCATCGGTCGTCTGGCTTTCCGTCAGATGTTCGGTCATGAGGGCTCCGAGATCGTCGCTATCAACGACCTCACCTCTCCCGATATGCTCGCTTACCTGCTGAAGTACGACTCCACGCAGGGCAACTACGCTCGCGATCACGAGGTCGTTGCTGGCGAGGATTCCATCACCGTTGACGGCAAGGAGATCAAGATCTACAAGGAGGCCGACGCCAACAACCTGCCTTGGGGCGACCTCGACGTCGACGTCGTTCTCGAGTGCACCGGCTTCTACACCAGCAAGGCTAAGGCTCAGGCCCACATCAACGCTGGCGCCAAGAAGGTCGTCATCTCCGCTCCGGCCGGCAGCGATCTGCCCACCATCGTGTACAACGTCAACCATGAGACGCTGACCGCTGAGGACAACATCATCTCCGCTGCTTCCTGCACCACCAACTGCCTCGCCCCGATGGCCAAGGGTCTGAACGACTTCGCTCCCATCGTGTCCGGCATCATGACCACCATCCACGCCTTCACCGGCGACCAGATGCCGCTCGACGGCCCGCAGCGCAAGGGCAACTTCCGTCGCTCCCGCGCCTGCTCCGAGAACATCGTCCCGAACACCACGGGCGCTGCCAAGGCCATCGGCCTGGTTCTCCCCGAGCTCAACGGCAAGCTCATCGGTGCCGCCCAGCGCGTCCCGACGCCGACCGGCTCGCTGACCAACCTCTACGCCGTCGTTGACAAGAAGGTCACCGTCGACGAGGTCAACGCTGCCATGAAGGCCTACGCCGAGACCATCCCCGAGACCTTCGCCTACAACGAGGACCAGATCGTCTCCCGCGACATCGTCGGCGAGACCCACGGCTCCATCTTCGACGCCACTCAGACCATGTGCTCTGACCTCGGCAACGGCCAGACCCTCGTTCAGGTCACCTCTTGGTACGACAACGAGAACTCCTACACCTCTCAGATGGTCCGCACCATCAAGTACTTCGAGAAGTTCGTTGCTTAATTTAGCTTTTAGCGAATAGCTCGTTGAGCGTCTAAAGAAGGGCGCGGCCTTATAGGGCTTACACCCTAGGGTCGCGCCCTTTTTATAAGAAATCGTCTGCCGTAATGGGAGGCAGACACGTACGAAAGGT
Organism: uncultured Collinsella sp.; assembly: GCA_902478985.1. GTDB lineage: Bacteria > Actinomycetota > Coriobacteriia > Coriobacteriales > Coriobacteriaceae > Collinsella. Next base: position 3,431 of record CABSNH010000049.1, on the reverse strand, counting down.
AGAAGCAAACATGGCCTTTACCAAGAAGACCGTCCGCGACATCGATGTCGACGGAAAGCGCGTTCTCGTCCGCGTTGACTTTAACGTGCCTATCAAGGATGGCGTCGTTGGCGACACCACCCGTATCAAGGCTGCCCTGCCCACCATCAACTACCTCGTTGAGCACAACGCTCGCGTCATTCTCATGAGCCACCTCGGCCGCCCCGAGGGTACCGGCTTCCAGCCTGAGCTCTCCCTTGAGCCTGTCGCTAAGAAGCTCGCCGAGCTCTCTGGTCTCGACGTTGCCTTTGTCTCCGACACTTACGGCGAGAAGGCTGCCGAGGCTGTCGCCGCCGTCGAGCCGGGCAAGGTTCTCGTTCTCGAGAACGTCCGTTTCGACAAGCGTGAGAAGAAGAACGACCCCGAGATCGCCAAGAAGCTCGCTTCCTATGGTGACGTCTTCGTTCTCGATGCCTTCGGCACCGCTCACCGCGCCCAGGGTTCCGTCGTGGGCCCCGCCGCTTACCTGCCTGCCGTCGCTGGCTTCCTGCTCGAGAAGGAGGTCGACACGCTGACCGGCATCTTCGCCGAGCCCGAGCGCCCCTTCGTCGCTATCGTCGGCGGTTCCAAGGTTTCCTCCAAGATCGGTGTTCTCGATCACCTCATCGACTCCGCTGACACCCTGATCATCGGTGGCGGCATGGCCTACACCTTCTTCCTGGCTCAGGGCCTGTCCGTTGGTCAGTCCCTCAAGGAAGAGGACTGGGTCGAGCGCGCCGGCGAGATGCTCAAGAAGGCCGAGGAGAAGGGCGTCAAGATCCTGCTCCCCATCGACAACCGCGTTGCCGATCACTTTGGCGAGGACGCTGTCCCCGAGGTTGTCGCTTCTGATGCTATCCCCGACGATCGTGAGGGCATGGATATCGGCCCCAAGACCGAGGAGCTCTACGCCGAGGCCGTCAAGGGCGCCAAGACCGTGTTCTGGAATGGCCCCATGGGCGTCTTCGAGTTCGACAACTTCGCTCACGGCACCCAGGCTATCGCCGAGGCTGTTGCCGAGGCCGACTGCACCTCGATCATCGGCGGTGGCGACTCTGTCGCAGCTGTCAACAAGTTCAACCTGGCCGACAAGATGAGCTGGATCTCCACCGGTGGTGGCGCTTCCATGGAGCTCGTCGAGGGTAAGGCCCTGCCCGGAGTGGAGGCGCTTCTCGATGCCTAATCGCACCCTTCTTATCGCTGGTAACTGGAAGATGAACAACGACGTCGCCGAGGCCGCCAAGCTCGCCGACGAGCTGGCTCAGGCTCTGCCCGAGGTTCCGGCTGGCGTCGAGGTGCTCGTCTGCCCTCCGACCATCGACATCACCACGGTTCATGACCGCATTCAGGCTGCCCCCATCGCCCTCGGTGCACAGAACGTGTACTGGGAGGCCAAGGGTGCCTTCACCGGTGAGTCCTCTTGCGACATGCTCAAGTCCGCTGGCTGCACCTACTGCATCATCGGCCACTCCGAGCGTCGTGACTACTTCCACGAGACCGACGAGGACCAGAACAAGAAGGCTAAGGCTCTCGTCGCCGCCGGTCTTGTTCCCGTCTTCTGCTGCGGCGAGTCCCTCGAGGTCCGCGAGGCTGGCACCTATGTCGAGCACGTCGTGAACCAGGTCAAGGCTGGCCTTGCTGGTCTTGAGATCACTTGCCCCAAGCAGGTCGTCGTCGCCTACGAGCCCATCTGGGCCATTGGCACCGGCAAGACCGCTACCGCCGAGGACGCTCAGGAGGTCTGCGGCGCTATCCGTGAGACCCTCAAGGAGATGTTCGGCGAGGAGCTCGCTAACGGCATCCGCGTTCTCTATGGTGGTTCCGCCAAGCCCGGTAACATCGCCGAGCTCGTCGCCAAGCCCGACGTTGACGGCGCCCTCGTGGGCGGCGCTTCGCTCAAGGCTGCCGACTTCGCCTCTATGGTCGTCAAGGCAGGCGAGTAGGACATATGGCACAGCGTCATCTTCCTGCACTCCTGATTATCATGGACGGCTGTGGCCTGGCTCCGGCCGATGGCGAGAACGCCGTCGCCGCTGCCAAGACGCCCTTCCTTGATAGCCTGTACGAGAAGTACCCCCACACCACGCTCGGTGCTTCGGGCGAGGACGTGGGCCTTCCCGACGGCCAGATGGGCAACTCCGAGGTAGGCCACCTCAACATCGGTGCCGGCCGCATCGTGTTCCAGGAGCTTTCGCGCATCAACAATGCCATCAAGGACGGCTCCATCGCCAAGAACGAGGTTTTCGTCAAGGCTATGGACGATGTCAAGGCTGAGGGCAAGACCCTTCACCTCATGGGCCTTATGAGCCCTGGCGGCGTTCACTCCCACATGAACCACGTCGAGGCCCTGGTCAAGATGGCTGCCCAGCATGGCGTCAAGACCGTTCGTGTTCACGCCTTTATGGATGGCCGCGATGTTGATCCGCAGTCCGGTGCCGGCTACATGAGCGAGTTCTGCGCCTTCCTGGCGAAGATCTCCGAGGAGACCGGTTGCGACGCTCGCGTCGCCACCGTTTCTGGTCGCTATTGGGCCATGGACCGCGACAACCGTTGGGAGCGCATCCAGCGTGCCTACGACGTCATGGTCAATGCGTCCGATGCCGATGTCGACCCTGTTGCCGGCATCAAGGCCTACTACGAGAAGGACCCGCGCGGCGACGAGTTCGTCGAGCCCTTCGCTGCCCACAACGAGGGCATCCACGAGGGCGACGCGGCTATCTTCTTCAACTTCCGTCCCGACCGCGCCCGTCAGATGACCCGCGTGTTCACGGACAAGGAGTTCGACGGCTTTGAGCGCGAGCAGATCAAGCTTTCTCACTTTGTGACGATGACCGAGTACGATCCTACGTTTGACGTCGAGGTCGCCTTCCCCAAGACGTTCCCCGAGAACGTCCTGGCCGACGTTATCGCCGCCAATGGCCTGAAGCAGCTGCACACCGCCGAGACCGAGAAGTACGCCCACGTGACGTTCTTCCTCAACGGCGGCATCGAGGAGCCCAAGGAGGGCGAGGAGCGCGTGCTCGTCGCTTCCCCCAAGGTCGCTACCTACGATCTGCAGCCTGAGATGAGCGCTCCCGAGGTTACCGAGAAGCTTGTCGCCGCCATCAACGAGGATCGCGCTGATTTCTACATCGTGAACTTCGCGAACTGCGACATGGTTGGTCACACCGGTGTCTTCGACGCCGCCGTTAAGGCCGTCGAGGCTGTTGACGATGCCCTGTCCAAGGTTGTCCCGGCGATTCTCGCCAAGGGCGGCTTTGCGCTGATTACCGCCGACCACGGCAACGCCGATCACATGTTTGACGTTGCTTCTGACGGTTCCAAGCATCCGTTTACGGCTCACACCACCAACCGTGTGCCGTTCATCATCGTTGATGAGAAGGCCAAGCTCACCGGTATCGAGGACGGCCGTC
>CABSNH010000048.1 GCA_902478985.1 uncultured Collinsella sp. | reverse complement strand
TCAGATGTGTATAAGAGACAGGACGATGTGCGACCTGGCTGACGTCGAGATGACCGAGCTTGCCGAGCTCGATGTCGATGACTTTTTGTCGGGTACCGTGTTTGCGGACGCGCCGATCGTGCCTGTGTCGTCTAAGACGGGCGAGGGGATCGATGACCTGCTGGCTGCGCTCGACGAGCAGGTTGCCGCTTGCTGGGATGCCTGCCGTGCTCGTGCCGAGCTCACCGATGCCGCACCGCGCCTGCCTATCGACCGCTGCTTTACGATCAAGGGCGTCGGCACCGTCGTGACGGGAACGCTGCACGATGCGCCGGTTGCGGTGGGCGACGAGCTGATGGCCTTGCCGTCGCGTACGGTCTGTCGCGTGCGCGGGATTCAGGTGCATGGCGATACGCCGCGCGCGCTGCCTGGTCAGCGTGTGGCGCTCAACCTGGTTGGTGACGGTGTCGCGGCGCTTGACCGTGGCGAGATGCTGGGCGTGGCGGACCGCTTTGGTCAGACGTTGCGCTTTATGATGACGTTCACCTACCTGGGCCGCGAGGGCGCCAAGCCGCGTGTGCTCGAGTCGGGCGCGCGCGTGCATGTGATGGCCGGCACGGCCGAGGTCGTCGGCCGCATCATGCTTTTGGAGGGCGAGGCCCCCATGGCGGTGGGCGAGACCCGTACCGTGCAGGTGCGATTGGAGGAGCCGCTGCCGCTGCGCGCCGGAGACCATGCCGTGGTGCTGTCGTATTCGCCCGTTATGCTCATCGGCGGCGGGCGTGTGCTGCTATCGCGCTGCCGTCGCTCGCGCGAGCTTTCTGCCGGCGAGCGCGCACTGTTTGCTGCGCTTGAAGCCGGTGATATCGCGGGCGGTGTGGGCGCTTGGTTGGCGCTGCAGATGCTGCCGGTTACGGCGGTTGATGTTGCTGAGGCTTTGGATCTTGGTGTCGGCGAGGCCGATGCCGCACTGCGCGGGTTGGTGGCGCAGGGCTCCGTTCGCAAGCTTTCCGTGGGTGATGCGGACCTCTTGGCGGACACCGTGGTGCTCGACGCTGCGATGGATGCACTGGCGGCGACCCTGTCAGCCATGCATGCGGCGTCTCCCAAGGAGACGGGCTTTACGCCCGGCGCCGTTGCCCATGCTGCGCGGCCTACCGCTGACGATACGGTTGCCGCAGCCCTGATTTCCGAGGGCTGCGCGCGCGGCGTATGCGCTGCCGAGGGGGCCGAGGTATTCGACCCGCACTCCGCTGCCGCCGCGGCGCGTGTAGTGCGCGAGGCCTGCGAACGTATCGTCGCGCTGCTTGACGAGGCCGGCCTGGATGCACCGGCGCTTCCCGAGGTGGGCGAGCAGTTGCAGCTCGATCGCGACACCATGACGCGTGCCCTGCGCGAGCTTTCGCTCAATCGCTCGATCGTGAAGGTCGAGCGCGACGTTGCCCTGTCTGCTGCCGCCGAGGCCCATGCGCGCGAGCTCGCCGCCGCCGCCATTGAGGCAGCCGGCGGCGCAGCCACCACGAGCGTGCTGCGTGAGGCTCTGGGCGTGTCGCGCAAACGTGCCATCAGCATCTTGGAGCACCTGGATGCCGTGCGCTTTACGGTGCTCGACAAGGAGGCCGGCGGTCTGCGCTCCCTGCGCTAGGCCGGCCACTCGCTCCCGCCTCCTCAGTTGCGGTGAAATAGTTCCTATTTGGAGGCTTTGGCAGCAAATACAGGAACTATTCCACCGCAACTTCTTGCTCGTCTTTTTGGGATGGGGCCCGCTCGTTTTGGTAAAATACCTCCGCACTTGGGAACGGATGGGCTCCGGTGGGCTCCGCGGTCCTCAAAACCGTTGCGAGGCGTGCAAAACGTCTTGGATGTGTTCGATTCACATACGTTCCCGCCATACGCTACCAGCGCTTTTGTGCTCGCGGTCTTGCTGCGTGCCGCAAAGGCGCTGTTTTGTTTTTGCACGGGTTTGCCGTGCCGCCCGCTTTATCGGCGACGGTATTTGGCTTCGTGTGCCGGGTTTTGAGCATGCCGATGGGGGTGGTTTGCCGTATGACTACCGTAAGACGGGCCGATCTTTCTTGTGTCGTCCAGGCGGGCGGGCTGTCCTCGCGCATGGGCTGCGATAAGGCGCGCATGGCGTTTTGCGGCGAGCCGCTCATCGAGCGCGTGCTGGGTCGGCTGGCGCCAGTTGCCGGCGAGTTGGTCGTGACGACTTCGCGTCCCAGCGAGCTGGCCTACCTTGAGGAGCGCGCGTTTGGCGGCCTGGTGCCGCGTGTGGTGGCGGACCTTGAAGGGTCGGCGGGCGCCATGCGCGGCATCGCGAGTTCGTTGACTGCGGCTCGGCTCCCTCTCGCGGCTATCGTCGCCTGTGATATGCCGTTTGTCTCGCCGGAACTCATCGGCGCGCTTGCCGATCGTGTTGAGGCCGAGGCGCTCGACGTGTGCGTGCCGCGCGAGGAGCGGGGGATTGAGCCGCTTTGCGCCGTCTGGCGCCGTGACGCGTGTGCGCCGGTTGCCCAAGAGCTGCTCTCCTGCGACCGACAGCGCATTCGCTGCCTGATCAATCGCGTTCAGGCCGGTTATATGGATGAGCCGCAGATCGTTAAGGCCGCGGGCTCGACGCTCTGCTTCGAGAACGTCAATACGCCCGAGGAGTTTGCGGCGGCCGAGTTACTCGCCTAGACGATTGGAGTTGCCATGTCTCACGATATTTGTCCCGACACGGGAGAACCTTGCACTTGCGACGGGTCCGAACCCTGTACCTGCGGTTGCGGTGGCTGTGGACATACTGCGGAAGAGGAAGCGGCCGCCGCGGCGTATCGTGAGGCACACCGCGAAGGCCCGTCCGGTGATGCCCTCGACCACGAGCGCAAGATTATCGTTTCGTTCGACAGCACCTTCGATGTGATGGAATGCGAGCAGCTGTGTGTTGTCGCCGGTGTGCCCGGGCGCATCATGCCGCTGCCCGGCTCCATCACCGCCGGCTGCGGGCTGTGCTGGGCCATGCCGTTCTCGGGCGATGCACTCGCCGCCTTCCGCGCTGCCACCGAAGGCCGCATAACCCCCGCCGACTACCATCAGCTCGTCCTCTAACCACCAACATCACCACAAAGGTGCCTGTCCCCAATGTGGTGGTTTGGAACACGTGGACGAAACAGGTTTGAAACACAGGTTTTGCACGTCAGGCACTCAAAAACGCCTCTACCTGCATCGTAATCAAAATGAAACATCTGCTCGTCGGCTTATGCGAAACTTTGCTGCAACAGTGCGATATTATCCATACTCGATAAAGTTCGCGGCGCATAGGGTGCCGCGACCGACATTTTTCGTTTCCCATCATTGGAGGAAGCATGAGCTACACGCAGAAAGTTCTCGAAGAGCTCAAGGCCCGCTATCCCGAGCAGCCTGAGTTCATCCAGGCCGCGACCGAGATCCTCGGGACCATCCAGCCGGCGCTCGACGCCCACCCCGAGTACGAGGAGGCCGCCCTGCTGGAGCGCCTCGTCGAGCCCGAGCGCATCGTTATGTTCCGTGTCCCCTGGGTCGACGACCAGGGCAAGGTTCAGGTCAACCGCGGTTACCGCGTCGAGTTCAACTCTGCCATTGGACCCTACAAGGGCGGCCTGCGCTTTAACCCGACGGTCACCCTGGGTATGCTCAAGTTCCTGGGTCTGGAGCAGATCCTCAAGAACAGCCTGACCACCCTTCCCATGGGCGGCGGCAAGGGCGGCTCCGACTTTGATCCTAAGGGCAAGTCCAACAACGAGATCATGCACTTCTGCCAGTCCTTCATGACCGAGCTCTATCGCCACATCGGCCCCAACACCGACGTTCCCGCCGGCGACCTGGGCGTTGGCGGCCGCGAGGTTGCCTACCTGTTCGGTCAGTACAAGCGCCTGACCAACGAGTGGACCGGCGTCCTCACCGGCAAGGGCCTCTCCTTTGGCGGCTCGCTTGCCCGTACCGAGGCCACCGGCTACGGCCTGGCCTACTTTGTGGACGAGTACCTCAAGAGCCGCGGCGACTCCTTCGAGGGCAAGAACGTCGTCGTTCACGGCTCCGGTAACGTCGCCATCTACGCGGTCCAGAAGGTTTCTCAGCTCGGCGGCAAGGTGCTGGCCTGCTCCGATACCCACGGCTGGGTCGAGGACCCCGACGGCATCGACTACACCGTGCTCGAGCACGTTTACAACAAGAAGCGCTCTGGCCACGACAAGGGCGTTACGCTCGCCATGTACGTTGACGAGAAGCCCAACGCCGTGTGGCACGAGGGCGACGGCCGCGGCGTGTGGCAGCTGCCCTGCGACATTGCGCTGCCCTGCGCTCGCGAGAACACGCTGCTGCTCGAGGACGCTCAGGCGCTCGTCGCCAACGGCTGCAAGGTGGTCGGCGAGGGCGCGAACATGCCCACGACCATCGAGGCCACGACCTACTTCCAAGAGAACGGCGTCGCCTTTATGCCTGGTAAGGCTGCCAACGCCGGCGGCGTGCTCGTGTCCGGCCTGGAGATGAGCCAGAACGCCGAGCACCTGTCCTGGACCTTCGAGGAGGTCGACGGCAAGCTCGAGCAGCTCATGCGCGGCATGTTCCACAACGTGGACGACACCGCCAAGGAGTACGGCCAGGAGGGCAACTTCGTCATGGGCGCCAACATCGCCGGCTTCCTGAAGGTCGCCGACGCCATGCTCGCCCAGGGCGTCTGCTAAATCTTCGCTCGACATAGCATCGCAGAAGGCTCCCAGTCATCTTGGCTGGGAGCCTTTTTTGATCCGCATGCGACGGAGGAAAACGGATCATTTTGTCCCGACACGAGCTGTGCGCTCACGTTTGGTACACTTAAAGGTACTGGACAAGTGGAGAGATGGGGGAGAACGTGCTCAAGTTCGGTACCTACGTCCGTGTTGGAAACGCGGCCGAAGCCTATGAGCTCTTACAGAAGAACCGCAACAACAAGATTGTGGGCGGCGGCATCTGGATGCGCCTGGGTTCGCGTCGAGTGGCGACGGCGATTGACCTTTCGGCCTGCGGGCTCGATCAAATCGAGGAGACCGAGACCGAGTTTCGCATCGGCGCCATGTGCACCCTGCGCCAGCTCGAGCGTCATGCCGAGCTCAACGCACTTGTCAACCATGTCTTTGAGTTCGCCGTCCACGATATCGTGGGTGTGCAGCTGCGTAACACCGCCACGGTGGGCGGCAGCATCTATGGTCGCTTTGGCTTCTCTGACGTGCTCTCGGCGTTCCTGGCGCTCGATTCGTATGTTGAGCTGACGGGCGCCGGCCGCGTGCCGCTCGCCGAGTTTGTGGACATGGGCTACATGCGTGACGTGATCGAGCACGTGGTGGTCGTTAAGCACGATTACCGCGCAAGCTATGAGGCCGTACGCAAGGCCGCGACCGACTTCCCCTCCTTAAACGTCACCGCCGCCTGGTGGGACAACAGCTGGCATGTCACCGTGGGTGCCCGCCCGCTGCGCGCGACCCTGCTGCAGGGCGAGGTATGTGGCCTTACCGCCGAGCAGCCTTCCGAGGACGAGCTGCGCGTCTTGGCCGCATCCGTGCGTGCCCTGAGCTACGGCACCAACATGTGGGGCTCGGCTGACTACCGCCGCCGCATCTCTGCCCCGCTTGCCGTCCAGGCTGTGCGCCGCGCCGCCGGCATCGAGCTTTCGGCCGCGCTTGCCCGCGAGCTCGAGGGCGTGCAGATTCCTAAGTTTGCCACGGACGAGTATTCCTGCCGCCGCGTGCCCGGCGTCGATTCTAGCGAGGTGCGCTAATGGCTGCCAAACTCATCGATCTTTCCTTTACGCTCAACGGCCGTAAGGTCAAGGTTCAGATTGCCCCCGACACCATGCTCTTTGCGCTGCTGCGCGAGCAGGGTTGCGCGTCGGTGCGCTGTGCCTGCGAAACCACCAACTGCGGTCTGTGCACGGTGTGGCTCGATGGCGACCCGGTGCTGAGCTGCTCGGTTCCCGCCGCGCGCGTCGAGGGCCGCTCCATCACCACGCTCGAGGGCCTCAAGGCCGAGTCCGAGGCGCTCGCCCGTGCGATGGCTGCCGAAGGCGCCGAGCAGTGCGGTTTTTGCGCCCCCGGCCTCATCATGAACGTGCTGGCGCTTGCTCGCGCCGCCAAGGACGACCCGAGCCTCGTCGCCACGCGCGAGGAGCTCTCGCGCCAGCTCGCCGGCAACCTCTGCCGCTGTAGCGGCTACGAGAGCCAGCTGCGCGCCATCGTGCGCTTCCTTAACGAGTCCGGCGTGCAGGTGGGCTTTGAGATGCCCGAGCTGCCGGTCAATAACACCAGCTCCGACGGTGTCGCGTACAAGCAGATTACTCATAAGCAGCCCAAGAAGGACTCGAAGGCGCTGCTCGAGGGTCGTCCCGTCTACACGGGCGACCTGGTGCCCGCCGGCGCCCTGATCGTCAAGCTCAAGCGCAGCCCGTATGCCCGCGCCAAGATCCGCTCCATCGATACGTCGCGCGCCCTGAAGGTGCCCGGCGTGGTGGGCGTCTACACCTACGAGGACGTGCCCAAGCGCCGCTTTACCATTGCCGGCCAGAGCTATCCGCAGCCGAGTCCCTACGACCGCCTGATTCTCGAGAACCTCGTGCGCTATCAAAACGAGGAAGTGGCGATCGTCGCCGCCGAGACTGAGGAGGCCGCCGACAAGGCGCTCAAGCTCATCAAGGTCGACTACGAGGTGCTCGAGCCCCTGCTCGACTTTACCCAGGCGCTCGATAACGACATCGTGGTCCACCCCGAGGGCGACGTAACCTTTATGTTCCCGCAGGGCGGCGACGTTGCTCGCAACCTGGTGTGCAGCGGTACCAGTGATTTTGGCGACCCTGACGAGGCATTCGCCCAGAGCGACATCGTCTTTGAGCGTACCTACACCAGCCAGGCCACGCAGACCGCGCCCATGGAGACCTTCCGCGCCTTCGCGACGACCGACGCGTTCGGGCGCATCTCGGTGACCACCTCTACACAGGTGCCCTTCCACGTTCGCCGCATGGTCGCGCAGTCGCTCGACATTCCGCAGTCGCAGGTGCAGGTCATTAAGCCGCGCATCGGCGGCGGCTTTGGCTCCAAGCAAACGGGCTGCTGCGAGATCTTCGTGGCGTTCGTCACCCAGCAGACCGGCCGTCCGAGCTACTGCTGCTACACCCGCGAGGAGACCATCACCGCGGGCAACTCGCGCCACCAGATGCAGATGACCGTTAAGCTGGGCGCCATGAACGACGGCACCATCACGGCTATCGATCTGCATACGCTGTCCAACGCCGGCGCGTACGGCGAGCATGCCACCACGACGATCGGTCTTTCGGGCCACAAGAGCCTGCCCATCTACAACCACGTGAAGGCGAGTCGCTTTAGCTGGGACGCCGTCTACACCAATACCAACCGCGGCGGCGCGTATCGCGGCTACGGTGCCACCCAGGGCCAGTTTGCCGTCGAGAGCGCCGTCAACGAGCTTGCCGACATGCTGCACATGGATCCCGCTGACCTGCGCCTTAAGAACATCGTGCGCGAGGGCGAGGCCATGCCGCAGTACTACAACGAGAAGCTCAACGCCTGCGCGCTCGACCGCTGCCTGCTGCGCGCGATGGACATGATCGGCTGGCGCGACAAGCCTCTGGCTGTGGACCTGGGCGACCGCGTGCGCGCCCTGGGCTGCGCGCTCACCATGCAGGGCTCTGGCATTTCCAACGTGGACATCGCCGGCATCGACATGCGCCTGGAAGAGGACGGCTTCATTACCATCGGCACCGGCGCCACCGATAACGGCATGGGCGTCGACACGATCTTGGCGCAGATCGCCGCCGAGGAGCTGGGTGTGGAGAGCTCGCTCATTGTGGTACGCGGCGTGGACACCGATGTGTCGCCGTTCGACGCCGGCTCGTACGCGAGCTCGGGTACGTACGTGACGGGCCTTGCAGCCAAGAACGCCGCGACCGAGCTGCGTGAGAAGATTTGCGCCAAGGCCGCCCAGATGTGGGACGTGGACGCCGCCGACGTGGTCTTTGATGGCCAGTACGTGCGCCTGTCCGACGAGCGTGCCGCGCGCGAGCAGAACCGCTACCTCACGCTGCGCGACTTTGCCAACCTGTGCGTCAAGAATATCGCAGGCGGCGACGCGCTCACCTCGCACGCCTCTGCCTGCCTGCCCGTTTCGCCTCCGCCGTTTATGGCCGGTATTGCCGAGGTCGAGGTCGACAAGGCCACCGGCAAGGTGACTGTGGTGGACTACGCGGCGGCCGTCGACTGCGGTACCGTGATCAACGAGGCGCTCGCGCGCGTCCAGGCCGAGGGCGGTATTGCCCAAGGTATCGGCCACGCGCTCTATGAGATCGTCGAGCACGACGATCGCGGCCGCCTGCGCACCGGCAACTTTATGAGCTACAAGCTGCCCACGCGCCTGGATATCGGCAGCATTCGCGTGGCCTTTGAGCCGAGCTACGAGCCGACGGGTCCGTTTGGCGCCAAGTCGATTGGCGAGGTCGTCATCAACACGCCGCTCGCCGCCGTGGCCTCGGCCGTGGCACACGCCACCGGACATCAGGTACGCTCGCTGCCGATCACGCCCGAGAAGGCCCTGCTGGGGGAGTAGCGGGTCAGCGAACAAGTCGTAATTGGCGGGGCGGGGCAACTCGCCCCGCCTTTTGCACTCGTGGTGAGGTCGTGAGCCTGTAAAACGTGTGCGTGCGCTTGTCGCTCGTATCTGCTATCATTCCTAGTCTGTGCGCTCATGCGGGCGTGGCGGAATTGGTAGACGCGCCAGATTTAGGTTCTGGTGGGATTCCCGTGAAGGTTCGAGTCCTTTCGCCCGCACCAACGCACCCGCGTCGGCTTATGCCCTCGCGACGCTTGTTGCATAAAGGTACCAGCACCTCAGATAAGCTGGGCAGTATGAGGAGGAACGTGTTGAACATCACCGCTTCTGACGTCAAGGACGCCAAGCTCACCGCTACGGTCACCATCCCGGCCGCCGACGTCGACGCCGCGATCAAGAAGGCCTACAAGGAGACCGCCAAGAAGTACCGCTTCCCGGGCTTCCGTGCCGGTAAGGCTCCCCGTCCGGTCATCGACTCCGCTCTTGGCGCCGAGGCTACCCTCGCTCAGGCCACCAACGACCTGATCGCCGCCAACGAGCCCGCCGTCCTCAACGAGCTGGACATCGTCCCCACCAAGAATGGTGACTACAAGGAGCTCGACCTCGCCAAGGATCACGAGGATTACACCTACACCGTCGAGTTCTCCCTGCGTCCCGCCGCTGAGCTCTCCTCCTTCGACGCCGTCGAGATCGAGATGCCCCCTGCGGAGGTCACCGAGTCCGAGATCAACAACCAGGTCGAGATGCTCCTCAACTACCGTGCCACCTTCGAAGACGTCGAGGGTCGCGCCGTCGAGGCCGAGGACTACGTCACCGTCGACCTCAAGGCCGTCGAGAACGCCGACAACTTCGCTGCCGAGGGCCGCATGCTCATCGCCGGTAGCGACAGCAACCCCAAGGAGTTCAACGAGGCCCTGATTGGCGCCAACGTTGACGACGTCAAGACCGTTACCTGGACCGACGAGGTCGAGGAGGGCGAGGAGGCCGAGACCCACACCGTCGAGGTCACCGTCAAGGGCATCAAGGTTCGCAACACCCCCGAGCTCACCGACGAGCTCGTCAAGTCCGACTTTGGCTTCGACAGCATCGACGCTATGCGGGACGCCATCAAGATCGAGATTGAGCAGGACAAGGCTTCCCGCCTCCCGGCCGAGAAGGAGAACCGTTGCGTCTCCGCTCTCGCCGAGCGTCTGCAGCTCGACGAGATGGACGCCGACTACGAGCAGTCCGTCTTTGAGGAGCTTGGCCAGAATTTCCTGTCCAACCTTGCTGCCCGCGGCATGACGCTGGACACCTGGCTGCCCGCTTCCGGCCTGACCATGGAGCAGTTCATCGGCGACCTGCACAAGCAGGCCAACGACGTTGCCTGTGAGTCCCTGGCTCTCGACGCCCTCGCCCGCGAGCTCAAGATCGAGGTCACCGAGGACGACATCAACGCCGAGTTCGAGAAGGCCGGCGTCAAGGACGTCGAGGCTTCCAAGGCTGAGTTCATCGCCGACGGCCGCATGCCTGCCGTCCGTGAGTCCATCCGCCGCTCCAAGGCCGTCGACCATCTGGTCGAGAACGCTAAGGTGACCGAGGTCGACGAGACCGCCAAGGACGCCGAGTAATTCTCGCCACCTTGCCCGCGAGCGCATGCGTGCGCCCGTGATGGGGTAAAGTTATACACCGGTTATCCGGTTGCTTCGTACGGTGCCAGCCAATGCATAGCATGCGGGCACCGTACGTTTATCTAGAACCAATTTGGTCCGCAAGAGAGAAATGGAGATGCGTATGATCGCTAAGTTCGATTCCGCCCTCGTGCCATACGTTATCGAGCAGACGCCGCGCGGCGAGCGCAGCTACGATATCTATTCGCGCCTGCTCAACGACCGCATCATCTTCTTGGGCGAGGAGATCAACTCCGTCAGCGCCAACCTGGTCGTTGCCCAGTTGCTGCATCTTGAGAGCCAGGATGCCGAGAAGGATATCTCGCTCTACATCAATTCGCCCGGTGGCGAGGTCTACTCCGGTCTGGCGATTCTTGACACTATGAACTTTATCAAGCCGCAGGTCTCCACCATTTGCGTGGGTATGGCCGCGTCTATGGCCGCCGTGCTGCTTTCGGCCGGCGCCAAGGGCAAACGCTTCTGCCTGCCGCACTCCAAGGTCATGATTCACCAGCCCAGCGGCGGTGCCCAGGGTCAGCAGACCGAGATCGAGATTGTGGCCGAGGAGATCAAGAAGACCCGCCGCGAGCTCAACCAGATCCTGTCCGACGCCTCGGGCCAGCCCATCGAGAAGGTCCAGGCCGACAC